>JABXJV010000496.1 GCA_013375355.1 Candidatus Helarchaeota archaeon | reverse complement strand
TTCAATAAATTAACTTGCCGAAAATCAACACTCCCATCATCCATCACTAATGGTCCTGTATCGACTTCTGTATCTACCTCTAATATTATCTGTGCCCCAGCACCTTTTATCGGTTCTGTTCCTAAGGCTATTATCTCCCCTTCTGAAAGAATCTTGTTATCTACAATTACTCTTATCCTTTCTCTATCTATATTATATTTTATACCTTCAGAAAGAACTTTATGCATTATATCATTATACGTTATTTCCTCCCCAGTTCCTGGAAATGTTACATTAAGATATCCATTAAACTTATCTCGGGAAACAGCCACCCTTATATAGTCATCTTTAAATTTATCATATTCTTCCAATGAGTCGCAAATCCATACTGCATCAGTGGATTTACCTTTTAAAAGTTTTCTTATCTTTTCAAAAGAAGCACCAACTATTCCTATCCTCAATAATTCTTCATAAAGTTTATCATATTCTTTTATCGGACAAATTGAACGATTAAAATACACCCCATCTTTTAAAATAAATATCCCTAATTTCTTTAATGCTTCAACATCCATAAGATTACTTGACTTTATTATTTCAAAATAATCATTAAATTAATTTTATCAAACAAAAAATATTTATGAAAAATTTAACAGAAGGAGCATAAATATTAATTCATCAACTTATTTAGATTTTAACTAATCCTTGTCATATTCTATCATTATCTTTGTTTTATTTCCGCATTCACACTCTATATCAATGCTTTCAATAATATCCCCTGTTCGATTTACATTTATATTCATTTTCCTATTTTTCCTTTCGATTTCTTCAGCAATAAAAGGAATAAAATTATCCACCTCCTTTTTCTTATTTGAATCCATATTTTCGGTAATTTTATCCTTATCCTGAGCCTTCTCTTCAACACCACTCCCAGAATATGAGAAAAAATCTAAAAAATCATCACTATCAGCATTCTTGTAATGTTTCATTTAATAACCTCTCAATTTTAGAACCTGTTAAAAAATAGAATACTATAAAGTCATTATAAAAATCGACAAATCCACGTAAATACTTAAAAATATAAACAACTTAGAAAAAAAATTACATAATTTCAAATTCTATATAATTAAAGATTGAACAAATAATAAAGTTCACAGAGTAAATAAATAAATCTAATATAAAGAATTATTCAAATTTTACTCTTGGAGCCTGTGCAGCTTCACCTGAAACCTCAAACAAATTTGCTCTTTCAAACGCAAACATTCCAGCAATCATATTAATCGGGAATGACCTGATTCTCTGGTTATAAGTTCTGACAGTTTCATTATATCTCCTCCTCTCGACTGAGAGCCTGTTTTCCGTTCCTGCAAGTTCATCCTGAAGCCTAATAAAGTTTTGATTTGCCTTAAGTTCTGGATATCTCTCTACAATAACCATTAGTCTTCCCAATGCGGAAGAGAGGGCACTATTCGCTTCGATTGCCTCCTGGGGATTTTGGGCTCCCGCCGCTCTTGCACGGGCATTGGTAACCTCAATAAAAGTTTCCCTCTCATGTGATGCATATCCTTTAACTGTCTCTACCAAATTTGGTATTAGGTCATATCTCCTCTGAAGTTGATTTTCAACCTGTGCCCAAGCCGTCTTCACACTTTCGTCAAGAATAACAAGCTGGTTATAAGTATTCTTAAAAAAGGAATATATCCCAAATATTATTATTACTATAACAGCAATAATTATGTATATCTTTGCTTTACCCATTTTACCTCCATAAAATTAAATATTTACAGAATAGGCGGTTAGTAAATTTTATATTGGCATTTTATCTATTTCAAAAGCAATTTTTCTTACCTGGTCAACATATCCTTCCCATATCTTTCTTCCTTCACCTTTAGAAAATTTGGATTTTCCTTCTTTTATATTCCACAATTTAGTAAAAAGTTCTTTATCAAGCCCTAAAACATCAACAGCCCTATCTAAAAGGATTTTTCTTTTTCCAGCAACTTCAACCCCCTTGAGATGCATAATTACAGGAAATATTGATAAAAATGCTCCTAATGATGCTAAAAATAAACCCTTTAATCTTTCCTTATTGTCAGCAGATTCAAAGAATGATTCTCTCAGATGGAGCAATTTCCCCTTAAGTTCCCTCTCCAGTTGTAACCTCAACTCCTTATCATTAATAGAAATATCTTCTAAAATATCCTCCCCGAAAATAACTTTATAACTATGCTTAATATTAAAAAATTCTATAGGAAAAGAATCAAGAGAGGACTTTATATATTCAGGAGTCAAAAACAGCGGGACTGAAACAGCCCTCTTTCTCCATTTTTTAACAGATGGTAATGCATCACCGAGGAGATTTAATCCATCCTCTGTCAAAACTATCAATAGGTTTATATCAGATTTCTTTTTCACATACTCACCCCTTGAAGCACTTCCGTATAATATTATGGAGAGCAAATTTTCTCCAAAAATGCTCTTGTAATCAGATGTTATTTCTTCGAATATTTCTTCTGGTTTTTTTGGTATTTTCGCCATTTAACTTTCTCTTTTTTATTTATTTATTTTTAAATTGAAAATAAACAAGAAATTGTTTAAAATAAATTGATATTATACAAAAATTAATCTGATTGTTATTACTATGAGCAGAGACGCATTGTTATGCCTCTCAACTTTAGTAAATTTCGGTAGGACAGACATTCCTGTCTGTCCATCAATTATCATAGTCAGACAAGAATGTCTG
>JABXJV010000053.1 GCA_013375355.1 Candidatus Helarchaeota archaeon | reverse complement strand
TGTATTCATCTTTTTACTTCAAATCTTTTGGAGAAGAGCTGAATTTAAAAATTTTTTCTAAATACCCCCTTTATTAATACGAAATCCTCTCTTTTAAAAAATCTTAACAAAAAGATTATCAAAAAATATAGAAATGGTAAAATAAATTTCAATATACTATAACTTCCAAATATATAATTCCCAGCCATTATAATTGTTCCAGCAAATAAGGGCTTTAATAAATTTGCAAAATCGTAATCAACCTGATAGAATCTTTGAGAAACAATATACCCAAGCCACGCTAAAATAATATAAGAGACAGCGGTTGCAAATGCTGCCCCATAAATATTATAAAGCGGAATTAAAAACAGATTCAACACTATGTTTAAAAAAGAGGCTGCCGTGATAACAAGAGCAATATAGGGAGTCTTGTCTTTAATATATATGCCAACCATAAAATTTTCATAATAACCATAAAAGATGTATCCCAATGCTACAATCGGAATCAGATTTATCGATTCATAGTAAACCGGCGAAAATATATATTTAAAAAATATAGGAATATATATGCAGATGAGAAGATAAAAAAATATCAGGAAAAAATTGAAATAATTAAAAACAGCGGAGAATATCTTCTGTGCATCTTCTTGCTTTGATACCTGAAAAATAAATGGGAACCAAGCAAACCTGAATCCTGTAATAATAATGGATAATGCCATTCCCATTTTATATCCCACTGCATACATGCCAACTTTATCAAAAAATCCGAAATATTTCAGAAGATACTGGTCAATCATAATCAATAAGGTCAATGACAGTACCGCAGGAACGGTGGGGATTCCGTATTGAAACATCTTTTTGAATAATTCTGATGAAAATTTTAAATTAAGCAGTTTTTTCGCTTCAAAGGATAAAATTAAGAACAATGAAATTGAACCAGCCAGATTTCCAAGAACTGCACCGTATAACCCCAACTTTAGAATCGATAGAAACACAAGGTTTGAACCAAGAATAACACTCATCCTCACTATTACTGCAGTAACAAATCCCACAGGGTTATTTTGAGCCCGATATACAAGGAGAGCCAGAGTTGATAAGGATTCAAGCATGAGAATCATCGCTCCGTAATAGAATATACCCGAATATTTAATGTTATCAAAAAAAATCACCGATAACCCTCTGGAAAAAATAACAATCAGGATGGATAGGAATATATTAAATATTGAAATAAATAAAAATGCGGTACTAAAGACCTTTCTATTTTCATATCTTTCATCGAGAAAATATCTGATAAACCCTGAATTTATTCCCAAAAGATAAAATGTTAAACCAAAAGAATAAAAAAGTATAAAGAGGGAAAAAACGCTGTATTCGGAGGGTGTGAGATAATAGGTATGAATCGGGATAAGAAGAAGGTTCAAGATTTTACTGCCTATATCACCAATTCCGTAAATTGCGGACTGACTGAACAAACGCTTTACATAATAATTTACAGGTCTAACTTCCATCCTAAACTTTTATATTTTTCAATCATTGATTTCACAACCTTAACACCGTCGTGGTATTTTTCAAGCCATTTCCTTCCTTCAAGACCTTTCTTTATCCTAAAATCTCTATCTTCGATTAGTCGGATTATCTTTTCCTTTAAATCATTTTCATTTACATTTATGAAAGGATGGTCAGGTATAAACATTTCATATTCGGGTGAAAGTTCGGTGCAGCTTGGGATTCCCATTGCCAAGGATTCGAGTGAATTATATCCATATCCTAATTCACCCAAAGCATCTATCATAATATCGCAGGTTGATTTTATTTTAATCACCTCACTATGTTTCATTCCTGTTAACAGAACCAATTCAACCGGATATTCATTTTCGAGTGATTTTATTATATCAATTATTCTTTTGCTCTCCTTTAATTTGAAGTTTGTAGGGGAATGACATATCTTTATTTTCTTATTCTCATTGTGAACGACTTCGTATTTATCCAGATTAAATGGTGCAAATATAAAATTAATCCCTTTATATAACATCAGATGGTCAAATTCTGCGGTGAAATTTATATCGCTAATGCTATCAATTATGGGAATTAACCCTCTTCTTCTCAAGTCACTGCCAAAATAGACACAAACAATTTTTTTACCTTTATCTTTGAAACTTTTTATAATTTTACCATTTCTCAAAAAACCCAGTCCTCCATCAAGTTGATATATGTCAAAATCGAATAAATCAAAAGATATCTTTTTATTCTTTAATATGAACTCCCATATAAAATCTCTAAAATAGAAAAAAAATTTTTCAAAAATATTTCCTGGCATCCATACCGGAGGTAAGGCATTATTTTTGAAATTTCTTATTTCTTTACTCCTATTTCTTAATTTTCTTAAAAAATTTAAAAAATAACTTTCTTTAAGCATAGGAAGTTCAAGACATATATCTTCCTCAAAGCCATAAGGGGTTTTCTGGAGGGTAATTAGTCTGCTGACAATACCGAGTTTTCTTTCCGCTTTTACAAACTGCATAGGGACCCCTGCAGAATTAAAAGGAGCAATGTGAAGTACCTTCATATATGATTATAAATTTTTAAAAATGAAATTTAAATATTTTAAATTTGCAACTTTTTTTGTAAAAAAGTTGCGTAAAAAAACTTTTAACTATTTTTTCGATTTCAAACTTTATCCTCATCTTTAAAATTCTTATACCATTCCACAGTTCTATGTATACCTTCTTCGAGGTTTATTTTTGGATTGAACCCGAGTTCTTTTTTTGCTTTCTCAATGCTTGGGATTCTTGACTCAACATCGGTATAATCTTTGGGAATGAATTCAATATTGGAGTCAGACTTACAAATATTTATAATCAGTTTTGCGAGATGAAGGATAGTTATAGTGCCTTTTGGATTTCCAATATTATAGACATTCCCAATTGATTTTTCATTTTCAATACATAATAAAATACCATCAATAAGGTCATCTATATAGCACCATGAGCGAATCTGGTCACCGTCACCGTGAATTTGAATTGTTTCGTTTTTCAGTGCCCTTCTTATAAATGTATGAATTGCACTTTCACCGGTCTGATATGGACCGTATATATTAAAGGGGCGAATCGAAACTCCGGGGAGTCCAAACTGTTTGTGATAACTGTGAAGGAGGTGTTCTGCTGCAAGTTTGCTCACCGCATAAGTCCATCGTGCCTCACCAACAACACCCATCGATGTGGTATGGTCTTCTTCTGATTTATAGGCATAATTCCCAAAAACTTCACTCGTCGAAAGGTCTATTATTCTTTCCAGGTTCTTTAATCTTTTTGCAATCTCAAAAATATTGCAGGCGCCAATCAAACATATCCTCATAGTTTCTGTGGGATTTTTTAGAACATTATCAACACCTGCTATCGAAGCGAGATGAATAATAATATTTGAATCATTTACAGACTTATTTAAATGGTCTGCATCAAGAACATCTCCTTTTATTATTTCAATATTCTCGTGACTGGCAATATTCTTATACTTCAGAGAATTTCTTAAAAAGTTATCGTATATTATAATTTTATTATTATCTACAAGTCTTTCAGCAATACCTGAACCAATAAATCCCGCACCACCAGTAATAAATATTGTTTTACCTTTTATCATTTTATATTTTTAGATAATATTGATTCCTAACAAAGTTAACTGTTCCAAATCCCCTTCTGAATTGGTAAATCCCATAATTTATCTTCATATCAACTGATAGAGTGCCAAAATCGAGATATTTATAATTTCTTTCATAAAGCCATTTTATCATTTCATAGAGCATCAAATTTTCCGGTCTCAAAGCCTGATATCTTCTATCACTGGAAATGTAAAAAATGAGTGCGATATCTTTTCTGCATAAAAATAGAACAATTCCGCCAATCATTTTTCCCTTATGGTATGCTCCAAAAAGGAGAATCCTATCCGAAAATTTACTCATTAATTTCTTTAATTCATCATAAGAATGAGTTGGTTCTGTTTTGTGAAACTTTCTTAAATTCTCCGATAAAATACTATAAAATATTTCTATATCATCACTCTGTCTGAAATTTACATTGTTTCTTAAAGATTTTTTTACTCCCCTGACTGCAGAATTTTTAAAGTTTTTTAACATATCCTCTTCACTCGCGAAATTAAGAAATAATCCAGAAGTCAGTTCCTTTTTTTTTATGCGGAATCCATATAAACTCAATAAAAAATCAATTTCTTCACCGAACCTGTCCTGATATGGCAAAGAAGACTGAGTAATAAGAACGGAATGAAAATCATTTTTTTTAATGTATTCTAAAAATACGCTGATGATATTTTCAATCTTTTTAATATTAATTCCATTTTTGAGGACAAATCCTCCAAACGATGCGCCTGGATGCGATATAAAGACCTTGTTTTTTTGTTTTCCTTCCACCCCTGGAATAATCGCTATTATATCTTTTCCATTATGGAAAATTATACTATGATTATTGAATTTTCCTGGTGGATGATAATTTAAAAATCTTTGAAGATGAAAAATTGTTCCGTTTCCTGAATTTTCAACAAAGTTATCCCATTGATTAACATCATTTTCAGACATAATTTTTATTTTAATAACGTCTTTCATTTTACCATCTTATCAAAGATATTTTTTAAATCATTTGCAAGACTTTTTCTTGAATACTTTTTTAATTC
>JABXJV010000495.1 GCA_013375355.1 Candidatus Helarchaeota archaeon | reverse complement strand
TGCATAGAAAATCTCAAATTATATCATTTTCTATTCATTGAATTTTATATTTAAAAATAATGCTTTGCAAATAATTTATTAAATGAATATTTGAAGATATGAATATATCATTATATAAAACAAATATTCATTAATATAAAATCAAGTAAAAATTGAATTTTTTGTAAATGAATATTTGGATATATTAATATTTTATTAATTAAAAGTTATAATTAAGTTATAGAAAAAATTAAATTTTAATTAATTATATGTTTAATTAATTTATAAACAAGCAGATAAATACATTATTTAAAATTGTGTCGTTTGTGAAGAAATATAGTTTAAGTTAAGAAGTTAATGCGGAAAATGAAAAGTTTGAATATTTGTAATTTAAATATTTAGCAATTTTTACAAGAATTAACAGGGCTGGCTAAATGTTTAATGACTGAGCAAAAATTTCAGAATATTTGGTTAATAATTCTATAAGCAGATTATTGGTGAGAGATATGAAGGCTATAGAAATTGTGTTAGATGGGTTATTCTAATTTGTTATTTAACAATTCTTTTATTTTATTGATTAAATTTTTTGGACTAAAAGGTTTCGTTTCATACAGGTCAGCACCTACTTGATATCCTTCTGCCTTTTCCCATTCCTGCCCTTTGGCAGAAAGGATGATAATGTAAGTATCTTTTGTCTCTTCATTTGTTTTTATTCTTTTACATACGTCTAAACCTGATAATCCAGGCAGCATAATATCTAAAATAATTAACGAGGGTTTCTCCTTTTCAATCATGGATAATGCTTCTACACCATTATCAGTCTGTAAAACATTAAAACCTTCTTTTTCCAAATACATGCAAACAACATTTCTTATTTTTAATTCATCTTCAACAACCAGAACTTTGTTGTTAACCATATTAATAATGGTTCCTTATATAATGAATATACTAAACATTATTAATCGGCAATGTAAAGTAAACCGTTGTTCCTTTTCTATGCCTGCTTGATATCCATATCTTGCCTTTATGTTTCTCAACTATTAATTTGGTAATTGGCATTCCCAAACCAGTTCCTTCGGAATGATGGTCCACATTTTCAATTTGTTGAAATTTGTCAAATACCTTATCGCAATCTCCCTTTTTAATTCCAACACCATTATCAGAAACTAAAACCGTCACCATGGTGTCTTTTTCTTCACCTGATATGGTTATTAAACCTCCGTCTGGCGTAAATTTTATCGCATTGCTCAATATATTTGAAATCACCTGAATTATTTTGTCAGGGTCTGCAAGCACAGTAACTGGAGTATCATTTAACTTATTCACAATCGTGTGCTTATGTTTATTTGCTATTCCTGTTAATCCGGCAACACTTGCATTTATTAATTTTTTTAATTCAACATCAGCAAACTCAAAGGGCATCCTTCCTGCTTCCATTTTTGATAAGTCGAGTACATTATTTATTAACCGTGTAAGTCTGTCACTTTCGCTTTTAATTATTCCCAAATATTTCTTTTCATCTTCTTTCGTACCTGCCATATCGTCTAAAAGTAATTCTGTATATGCAACAATCGAAGATAAGGGAGTTCTCAGCTCATGAGAGACCAAGGAAAGAAAATCATCCTTTGATTTATCCAGTGTTTTTAATTCTTCCAATGCCTTTTGTAGATCTTCACTGTTTTTCTGTAATTCCAGATTTTTTTTGCTTAATTCTTTAGTCCTCTTTATTACTTTTGATTCTAATACCCTATTCCAATTTTCTATCTTATCTCGAGATTTTTTCAATTTACTTGTCATTCGGTTGAAAGATTTAGCCAAAATTCCAATTTCATCGTTACTATTTATATTTACGTAATGGTCAAGATTCCCACGAGCAACTATTCGTGTTGCTTCCATTAGTTCTCGTAGAGGCTTGGTAATAAGCCTCGTCATTATAATCACCAGAGAAATTCCTGCCAACACTATAATAAGTGTGATTATAAAAGCTTTTTTCTGTATATCAGCAATTGCTTTATTTAATTTATTTAATGAGACTCCTAAAAAAGTCCAGCCAAGGTGTTTTGTTTGTGAATGACTTGCATTCATGTTTGCATCTTCAAAAAGAAATTCCTCATTAACACTCCTTTTCTCCTGTTTAAATTCAATTGGACTAATAATCTCAATAATATTTTCATTCGAATTATTAATATACTTTTTATTGACAGCTAATTTGTTATTGTATATCTCCTTGTTTAATATTGAATCGACTTGTGTTCCAATCATGGTTGTATCCTTGTGCGATATTATCATACCATTTTGATCAGTTATATATGCGTAAATAATCTCTTCTTCATTCATCACACCATTAATTAATTTTTGAAGCTCAAGTCCATAATTGGTTAAAACCCAATAGGAAGAATTATATGCTAAATTATTAGCAAGTGCGGTTGCTCGCTTTATTAACTCTTCCTCCATTGATTTCTTTTGACTGCTTGTAAAGAATAAACTAAGTATGAAAGAAAAAAACGCTATAAGAATTGAGATAGTGAAAATTGAGCGACCGCCTATTCCTTTGATAAAACTAATTCCATTACTTTTTTTCATGAAATTAATTCCTTATTAACCTCAAAATTGCAATAGACAAAAATTAAATAAAAATATAAAAACCAAAAATGTTTTAAAATTTTACATGACCAGATTGCCAATAGTTCTTTGACAATTAAAAATTTTTAAGTAAATTTTATTTCCGCTTTTTTAGTGTGTCCTTCTTTATTATACTTTGAATCTTTAAATTCTATATACTATTTATAATATAACAAATTAAAGACACTTTTTCTATAACTTTTTTATTCTACCGCAATTTTTAGATTATTTAGATATTTTAATAGAATTATTTAATATTTTATCGGGGATTTTCAAGCCAATCCAATTAGTAATTTTTTCGTTTATATAAATAACGAAATCTTGTGGATACTCAATGGGTAATGACGAAGGCTGTTTACCATTTAAAATTTTAATTGCCATTTCACCTGATTGCATACCAATGCTTTCATAGTCGGCACTTACTGCAAAAGTTGCGCCTGCCTTTACATATTTTTCAGAAGGTCCCATAACAGGTATATCATTTCTAACACTCTCTAATATTATATTCCTCATTGATTCAACACTATTAACCGCATTATCGACTATTATCCAGATTGCATCTACAACATTAATTAAGTAATTTAAAGTTTTTGGTACTTCCCGTTCACCTTTAACATCTGCAGCAATAAGGTCAATATTGAGTTGTTTCAACGCACTTTTTGCTTCTTCAACGAGTTTTCCATTTTCTTCTGGACTATATATAACACCTATTGTTATTAGATTCGGAAGAATTTCCTTGAAAATAGCAAATTGTTTTCTTACCGGAATGGAAAGTGTTACGCCAGTGATATTTCCATTATTTGTTAGTCTTGTATTTTTAGAATTATTGGTGTTAGGATTTAGTACCATTGAAAATACAATAGGTATATCTTTTATATACGTATTTATTTTATATAAAGCTCTTGAACCAATTGCCAGTATTAAATCCGGATTGTTGTTTCGTATGTCATTTACTAATTTCGCAATCGAAACATCGTCCTCCATATTATTTATTAAAGTAATATCATAACGTATGTTTGAATCTGATAAAGCCTTTCTAAATCCTTCAAGCGCTTCTCTATATTCCTTATAATCTTTGCTCAACAAAGCCACAATCTTGACACTTCTCAAGTTGTTATCCTGTTGGGCAAAGATTTGATAGCAATATAAAAATACTGATAATAGTATGAGTGGTATTATTGTTTTTATTAAAAACTTTTTACTGTAGAACATTATCTGTTTTTCCAAGTTTCCTTCGAGCAACAATTTAGATGAAGAAATAATATTAAATTGGGCAATCTTTAAAATTTAATGTTTAAACGTAAATAGATTCTTCGACCAATACTCTCTCCAATGGGATATTCTTTATGCACGTTGTTAAAAAGATTTTGAGCGATAAACATCACATTTATTTGCGTATTCGGAATTTTATATGCGAAACGTGTATCAATAGTAAAATATGATTTTGTATCATGTTTCTCTGGTATACTATTATTATCTGTATCGATGTCCCATTTTGCCCTATCTACGTAGTGTCCAAATACATTTAGGGAAATTCCATTTTTAAAGATAAAATCACAAATTATATTAAATTTATGTTTTGTTGGATTTTGATACCGATTTAATGTATAACGATTTTGCAATTCCAGATATGAATAGTTGCCCCTTAATCTCATCCAATTGTATAATAATAAATCAATACCTAATTCTCCACCGTAGGCTTCGGCACTTCCTAAATTCACAAATGATTGTGTTATTACAGTAGGTATGGGCAAATTAGTAATGGGGTCTATTATTATTTCTCCTGTAATTGGATTTTTAAGAAATTCAACAGGAATAAAATCACCAGTCCCAATAAAATCATTAGTCTTGTTATAAAATAAATCTATCTTTATTCTTGCCTTTTGTCTCAAAAATGTTTGATATCCAAATTCATAAGTCTGAATTTTTTCTGGGCTTAAATTTTCATTTCCAATTATGGTAATTTCGGTCTTCGAACCAGGTGGA
>JABXJV010000052.1 GCA_013375355.1 Candidatus Helarchaeota archaeon | reverse complement strand
ATCAATATTAAAATTTTTTTCAAATTCTTTTGTAAATTCAAATTGAATTTTTTTTAAAGAAATTTTTTTTCAATTTTTTCGAGTTCAAAATTTTTTGAAGATCCAACTTTTTCAAAATTAATTTTTTCAATTTTTTTTTGAGATCAATATTAAGATTCTTTTCAAATTCTTTTGAAGTTCAAATTGATTTTTTTTTTTAGAATTTTTTTTCAATTTTTTCGAGTCAAAATTTTTTAGGATCCTTTCAAAGTCAATTTTTTTTTCAAATTTTTTTTAAGACAAAATTGAGATCAAAATTTTTTTGGAATCAATTTTTTTCGAAATATCAGATCAAGACACCCTGAATCCGATGAAAATTATTTCTACCAATGAATTATCCAGCTTATTATTCACTAATAAGACATTCAAAAATCACTTTTTTTTTATATCAAGATCAAAATTCCTTCTGTTCAAATTTTTTGAGTTAGTATCGAAGTTTTTCAGGTGGTACCCTATTTTATCAAGTGGTACCCAAAAATTTATAAGTGTGACCTATAAAAGTACTCAAGTGATTATATTGCCGAAGAAGAAAATTAATTGGGATAAATCAAAAACAGTCAAATTAAATCAAGATATAATAAATAAAGTTCAAGAAATTCAAGGTTTTTCAACTTTCGCAAGAGAATCAGTAATACAAAGATTAGAAAACAAAGATTTCAAAAAAGGCTTCTTTGAATTATACGAATTTTTCAAGTGGATAGCTAAAAATAGGAATGATTTATTGAAAGATCAAAAAATGTATGTTGAAAAATTAAAAGAAATTAATGGTGATTTAATCGATAAATTGGTAAAAGGTGAATAAGTTGGATGAGTTACTTTTTGAATATGAAGAGAAAAAAGAAGAACATAAAGTAGAAAAGCCTAAAATTATTAAAGAAAAAGAACCCAAAATAGCCGAAAAAAAGCCTAAAAAGAAGAAAATTAAACCAAAAAAGGTCAGAAAATCAAGGAAAGGTTTAAAAATAAGACGAGGTGGACCTACTGTCCGGCAACTTATGTTTATTGCTGAGCTGTGGAAGATTCCTAATTCCTCTAATGTAAGTTCAAAAACAATTTTGAAAAATATGATTATAAATTATTTAGAAGAATAAAAAGCTAGACTAATGGCATTTTTTTTGAACTAGTAAAAATCGATAATAAGTATTATTTTCTATTTCTGAAAAATCAATTTGCAAATTAGTTAGGAATACTTAATAATTTTTTTTTGAAGGAAATTCTATTAATATAGCAATAACAAGGAATTTCAATGACAGAATCTGAAAGAAGTGCTGAGCAAGTTGTTAAAGGTGGAAGTCTTGTTTTGATTTCAGGTTTACTTGCAGGCACTGTCGGTTGGATTTGGGGTGTTTTAGCCTCTCGTTCCGATATTGGATTTGGAGCTGCAGGCTTTGGAATTGTATCTATGGCAAATTCTGTAGTCATTTCCATGATGGCAATAGCGGGTGGTTTACATCAATCATTCTCCAAAAAAATTTCAGAATCCCTTGTAACTTCAGATGAATTAGCTTTAAAGTATTCCAGAGCTGGTTTTAGAATTTCACATTTATTCGGCTTTGTGTTTTTTATTCCGCTTTTCATTTTATCAATATTCTTATTTATGAATCAAGATTCTTTAATGGGTGCTATTGTACTTACTATTGCGATTGCAATTTATCTAGCTTTTTTTAGGGATAATTTTATTGGAACACTTGGAGGAATTCAACGCTTTGACTTAATTGCAACTGTAAATTTTATGGCAATGGTAGGGAGTATTTCTATCGGCTTTATAATTCTATTTCTAGTCCCTCCTCCCGAAAATGCAACCCTAGCGCTCATAACAGTAATCACAGGTCCAATTCTGCAAATATTTGTGGAATTTCTTTTCTTGAAAAAAGATTTACCATTTTCATTAAAATCATCAATAATTGGAGAAACTGATAAAAATATTATAATTGAAACACTAAAATATGGATTATATTGTGCTTTGCCAATGATTATTTTAAATGGAAGTATTTACACTCTTCAAACACTATTTTATTCTTTATTTTTTAGACCAGGTCCAGCTATCCCAATTCCTGCATTACAACAATTAAGTTCTTTTCTTTTTCCAGAGTCCAATATAATAGGAATTTCAGCTATTTTTATTGGGTATGCTGGCATAATGAATGCAGTGGCAGTAATGGCTTGGCCCCTAGTTCCCGCACTTTCTGAAGCAAAAGCAATTACAGAATCAACAACAGCATCTGAAGAAGAAAAATCAAAAAATGAGTTACTGATTGATGATTATGTAAAATCATCATTCAAAACAGGTTTTAATCTTACCTCTTTTTTTATCATAATATATGTGGGTCTTTCATATTCTCTTTTATATCTTCTACACGGTCCTGAATACACTGCAGGTTATATTCCATTTATAATTCAATGTGTTGCAGTTGCATTTACAAGTATTGATTTTTTAATCTCTGCAGTATTAATGGGATTAGGCGAAGGCAGAAAAGCAGCAATTAGTATTGGAACTTTATTAGGCGCTAATATTATATTAATTCCGCTTTTTATTATCTTATTTAAAACAAATAATCCCAATAATGCCTTATATGCGGGACCTATTGCTCTATTACTAGCTGCGGGAGTAATCCTTATTATTACTTTTCATTATCTTACAAAGCTTACAAGAAATCCTAGAAATTATTATTTATCAGTTCTTGGAAAGGGCTCATTAAGTGCGGCTATAGCAATTCTAATTTCATTTTTTATTGATAAGTTTCTCTATCCTTATCATCAAAATATACTTTCATTTTTACTTGGAGGAATCATCTTAGGTGTAAGTTATTTATTTATCATGCTATTTTTAGCGGGCTATGATGAGGATGATATTAAATTAATGGAAAATATAGGACCTCTTAGTGGATTTGCAAAAATGGCTAGATCAATTATTCGCCATAGCCCTTTTTATAAAGAAAAAGAAGACAAATCAACAAAAACTTGATTAATGGGGAATAAAAATGATGATTTTTACCTAATAAGTAATAATTTACATTCATAAAAGAAAGAAGATTTAAACTTATTTTTTTAAAACAGCTTCTACCATTTGAGTTAACTTTGGCGGATTTGCTCCAACTAGTGTTTCAAATAAATTTCCATCCTTATCAAACACTATTAAATATGGGATAGCATTTACACCATAAGGTTTGGCATAAGTCATAAATAATTGGCCACCTATTTGAGTCTCCGTGTCGATTTGAATCACATTTAATTCATCTTTATATTTATCTCTTAATTGATGAACTACTGCTCCAATCATACGACAAGGAGCACACCAATCTGCCCAAAAGTCCACTAAAGTTGGTTTTCCTTTTAAAGGTTTTATTTTTATCTTTTCCAATTTTTCTAATTCATTAGAAAATTCTTCGATTTTTTTTGTATACCCATCTTCTGCAATGAATTTTTTTATTGCTACAATTTCTTCTTCCAAGGCTTTTATTCTACTTTCTAAGGCTTTGTTCTCTTTTGCTTTTTTGATGTTATCTATCTCTCTTTTTATGGAGAGTTTTGTATTTTCATGAAGTTTTTCTTGGTTTTTTTCTAAAGGATCTATATTTAATTTTTCTTTACTCATAATATCACGATGTTATTAATTGAAATTCAGCAATTTCTCATTTTATTCACAAAAAAACCCCTCCATTATTGAATTTAATGGATTTTGCTAATTCTTTACAAGGAAGAGTATTTTAATCTATAAAAATAATATTGGTATAAAAACATTTATGCAAGATATTTTAAAATCGGTGAAAAAAAATCAACAATACTATGGCTAGAGAACTTGCTGAAAATGAAAAAATCTTATTTACTAAAAATATTTGATATTTCAAATTAAATGGTGTGGAATATGAAGATATTAATTTGTTATCATACTATAACTGGAAATACAGAAAAAGTTGCAAAAAGTATGAAAGAAGGTTTAGCTGAAGAAAATGTTACGTTAATTCCAGCAAATGATGTAGATTCCGCTAGTCTGGCTTCCTATGATGTCGTTTTTCTAGGTTCCGGTACTTATGCGGCTAGTGTTGGAAAATCTGTTAGAAAGCTCATAAAAAATGCCGAAGCACTACCTTCAAAGTTTGTTCTGTTTTATACACATGCATCCCCAGGTCCAAATAAGTGTTTTTATCGAGTTGAAAAGCAAATAGCTAGAAAAAATTCTTCAATTCTAGAGAAATTTGAATGTTTAGGTGCTACTAAACCAAATAAAGAACAATTAGATGCAATGACTCCTGAACAAAGAGAAGCTTATAATAAATTATCTGGACATCCCAATGAAACAGACCTTGAAAATGCTAAGAAATTTGCAAAAAGTGTAATTGGAAATCTTAAATAAATTATTTTTATTTGCTATACCAATAAACAACACTGGAATAATCAGCTTTTACTTCATCCCACTCGCCGTGATGTATTATTACTTTTATTGATTTTTTAAAGGGAATGCCATCTGGATGAAAGCGATACACACTAATTTGGCGTTTCCACTTACTCATTGAAGTTAGGCCATGGTAAAGATGGCTGAATTCTCCTTTCATGAAGTACCAAGCGCCCATAAAATAATCCTCAGTTCCTGTATACTCGACTGAAGGTTCTCCTTCTCTATCTTCATCGTCGACCCAAACCTTTAAGTTACCTTCCATGAAATCGAATTGTCCTAAAAACAAGCTAAGAGTGTAAGCTATTGGATTCATATTCCACATCCACCCATGTCTCTTCATATTTAAAACTACACCTACATAATGTCCAGGACCGTTATCATCATCTAGAAGAATATAAGGTTTGTCTTTAGTCGTTGGATTTTCATGGCGAAATTTGGCATTGAAATATAGCATATCATCTGTAAATTCAGGAACTTTATGATAGGTTATCGCTCCATATAAAGTGAGTTTTTTCTTTTTATGAGTATTTTCAAATTCAACTCTGCATTTTTTTGCAAATGGCATAGGGAAATAACAATAAAATCCCCCTGAGGTCATACCCACATAAGCCGACCGACATTGCCACTTTTTATATTCGCTAAATCCTGAGCCAAAAAAATCCCCTACAGGAGAATCAACTCTTGGTTCTTCTTCATCGTCAAAATATATCCTAATTCTCATTAGTCTTAACATAGGTAATTTCGCAGAAGCTCTCATATACCAGTTTAGGGAGCTAGAGAGCTTATAAGGTGCCATTGTAATCCAAATGCAATTAACAATACCTGGACCATCATTAATCTCTGGAAAAGTATAAGTAGACTTTGGCTCAATTTCCACCCAATCTTGATGCTTTTTTGGACCTATGTGAGCATGAGTAGTAACTTGTTCACATTTGGTATCTTTTTTAAAAGCTAATCCTGCAGTATCTGTACGAAATATGAAATTACTCAAAAGTTTCACCTTAGATTATTAAAAAAGCTAATTTATTTACCAATCCCCATAGAAATTATATGTTCTTTTCCATAAGATTCTTTTGGAGGAGTTTCGTTTGTAATGTCGGTATAAATACCTCCAAACACTTCCTCATCAGTTAAACCCCACTCATATGGCATTACTCTGGTCTGGTTTGGATAAATCCAATCAAATTTTTCAATATCATAATTCATCTTATTTTTTAAATCTGGAGGTTTACATAAAAGTGTCATGCCGGGAGTCGGTACCCCTTTTTCTTTCATATTTCTTTTTGAAATTTCCCACACTTCGGGGATAATTTCTTTCTCGAGTTTCATTTGTCTTGGTTCGATAGCGTTAATGAATAATCGATTTTCACTTAATAAGCCTGCTATTCTATTTGTAAACCCCGATCTTCCCAAATTAAGGAGCATTTTGATCATAGGGGGCCAGGGCACGTAACAGTAGTAATAATCAGGCATACCATAGCTTCTAGGGGCCGTAGCTCCATCCCATAGTTGTGCCACTGTATTATAATTTGAAGGCTCTATAAACATATTATAAGCCCCTGAAGCCCAAACCATTGCCATGGAATACGCAGAAAAAGAGAATTCTGGATTTCTTTCATTTCGAATATCTCGCAAAATTTCGATTATACGAGAACCGCTTTCAATAAAGTTATTAATTTTACTAGGAATTTCACGGAGTTTATAACCTAGTTTTAAATGCCTTCTATCAAATACCTCGTCTTCTCCGCGAATTAACCAGTAATCTACGGGAATTCCGCCCTCCATATGGCAGTTGATTAAAAGTTCAATTAGATATGTCGAATCATTGATCGCTACAAATGTAATATCAGTTGATTCGCCATAAAGAAGTTTAGTCGCACCCGATTGCAAGTCAGATCGTGCATATAGAACAGGAGGGAAAAAAAACGTTGCAAATATGTTTTTAGGATTCTTAATTAAACCTGAGATAACTTTCTGAGCTGTTTTAACAGTAGTATGGAATTTATCTCTTAAAAACTCTGCAACCTCTCCGAAAAAATTTAGCTGCTTATCAGTAAAATCTTCATTAAAATATTGCCACCCTAATTCTTTAATTAAATTCCAGAAATTTTCTCCTAATGGAAGAAATGGTTTCGTAGGAATCTCATCTGGAATAGATCCGTATGTATTTTGCATTAATAACCATCTACTTCTTCTTTATTATATTTGTTGTAGAATAATCACCCTTAATTCGTAGATGAAAATATGTATTAAAAATTATATTAAAAGGAATTGTCCATAAAGATAATTTACTTTTGAAATTAGAAAGAACTAGAAAAAGAAAAAATTAAATTTGGTCATGATGAACTGCTCGTGATTTATTTCTTAGAATCCCGTCGGTAACTGGCTCATTTCCCTCGGGCAGATATCGTTCACGGTAATAAATGGGAGTTTTATTCATAGAAGGTTCGTAATAAACACAGTCTCTATACTTTTTTACACCATCTGGAGGAAAGCCAGCTAATCCAATATTATATGGACAAAACTGAAATTTAGCACAATGTCCAAATCTAAACATATGTTTACAAGTTTCTTCGTCAACGGTCAAAGGTTTTGGTGCTTTTTTTATTTTAAAGGTACATTGTTCTGCTTTTTTCTTTTTTAGACTAGCTTCGATTCTACTTTCAACTTCAACTTCATAATCTGGATTAAGTCCCTTAACTAATCCATCTGCCATAGCCCCACAAATTATTTCTCCACAGGGTAACTCGTATTGAATAATTTCTATTTTTTCCGAAGTCATCCAGTCATATATTGGACATTTATGAGAAACAATTGTCCCAGCTTCAGTTTTTTCTAATTCAATTCCCAATCTACCTAATGCTACTGAAACAACATTTGTCACAGATTCTAAATCTTTTGGAATTCCAGAAAAACGTGTCGTAATTTCGTTTCCTGCTCCCTTAAATGTCGCATGCCAAACTCTATTCATTCCTAAAGGACCTACCATAGTTCTCATAGATAACCAGTTATATTTCATTACTAATTTAAAGAAATCAATAAGATTCACATTCGCTTTTAACAATTTTGCCAAAGACATTTTCATATATCACCAATCGAGTTTGTTTTTTGGTTGATACAATTTACCCCATTCATCCTCAAATGCCAACTTTTCAACCCGAGTTCGTGGTGGACCTAACGTTCTTTCACGAATCGGAATACCTAAAGAAAGCGAGGCGGAAATCTTCCAATGGGGTTGGGGGATATTGAGCATTTCTGCTATTTCTCTTTCATCTGCAGGATCTTGAAACTCAAAGTTATGTATGCATGCTCCCAGACCTAATGCAGCAGCCATGAGACTGGCATTCATTAACGCTAAACCGGAACATACAAAAGGTAGATGATTTAGATGAGCTCCAGATATTACAGTTATCGGACTAATATCTTTAGCCATTGCTCTTTTCGAATCGACAGCTACAACAATCTGGACTGGAGCATCTCGAATATAACACATTCTCCAACCACTTGCCATTAAATTTACACTCATTGCAACCGCACGAGGTGGCATATAACCGAAGCGATGGTTAATTTCGGTCCTAGGTAGCATTGTTCCGAACATTGTAACGCACCCCTTGATAGCTCGTTCTCCCATAATTTTTAATTTCTTGTTATCTCTAACAATGATAAAACGCCAAGGTTCATAATTTTCTGGGCTTGGAGCATAGGAGGCAGCTTCTAGGACCTTGTGAATGAGTTCATCAGGAACACTATCTTTCTTAATGTCTCTAACTGCCCTACGTTTTTTAATATTTTCAAAAAGTAATTTTGCATTTTCGATCTTATCAGCGGGGATTTTAAAACTAGACAAGTAATCAACCTCAAATTATTTTCAATTTGTAATTTTTAAAATAGCTATTTTACAATCTATCTAAAAAATAACAAATTCAAGAAAATGTGTTTCCGCAAGATAATAAAAGTATAAAGAAAGTGCAAAAAAATGTATAAAAATGTGTGGGTGTGTAAGGGTGTGTCTGGGTGTGTAGGGGTCTGAGTATGAGTCTAAGATTAAAAAAGAGAAGAATATTCCAGAAAAGGACTTGAAATATTAAAAGAAAACTTTTTGAAAAAAACCGCAAGATAATTTTTCTATATAATATAGAAAGTCTCAAATAATGGTCGGTCAGTTAATCAGCTTCTATTTTTATATTAATTCTTTTTTTGAATTGATGGTATTTTGAAGGTTCTATGAGGCTTTACCTTTCTTTCAAAAGAGATACTATTTTTGCTTTTCTTCTGCTTCTTACTTTTCTTCTTTCTCTTTCGATTGTATAGAATAGTAAAGACATAATTTAGGATTTTAAATATATTAGATAATGCTCTTTTCTTTCTTAGTTCATTTATTTTATAAAATTCACATTCCTTTGCACGATTTTTATTTATAGTAAAATGAACTTCTGAAACTGCTTTATTAGTACAAACATAAGTTTTTTTTGGTGCTGGAATTCTTTTTGAATCTTTACAAATAATACAATCATAAAGACTATAGTTTTTTGAATTTGTCATGTTTTAACCTCATTTTTAACTTGATTAAGTATATGGTTTGTATTTTCGCCTTTATCATTTTCTTCTTTCTCCCCTTCTTCTTCTTTACCTTGTTTTAAAAAACTTAAATCGTAATGTTCCTTAATGAAATTAATTTCGTTATCGATTGTATTTCGAAATGTAGAAGCAGGACGATTATCTTTTAGAATTTTTTGAATTTTGGTATAACTTGGAGGAATACGTTTTCTTCCTAAGTATTTTTCGATAATGGCTACAGCTCCCAAATATTTTAAAATAAAAGCTTGTAATATTTTCTTCTCATCTGTTCCTTTAGGAATTGTTTTTTCAGCTTTAACCATTGTTATTTTTTCTTTAGGTTCTTCAAATTTGCCATAAAAACAGAGATCTCCAAGTTTTAGAACAAAAAATTTTGAAAATAGTGGATGGATTTTTCTCCAGTTTGTTATTCGCTCTAAAAATTCAAAAAAGTCGTCTCCGATTTCCCTTCTTAAGATTCTATTTTCATCTTCATTAGGGAATGTATTTTTAAAAATCATAAAACGGACAGTTGTTCTCAAGCTTTTTTCCAAGATCTTAAAAATATGAGTAATAATGAATAATATTATTACTGCTTTTTCTCGACCGTATCTATTTTTAGGTATTTTACGCATATCCCAATAATCTTGAATTGCTGTTTTGAGCTCGGATGAAAATCTCTCTCGATAATCATGTTTCTTAGTTGCATCATCTACAGCTCCACAAATTATATCTTTATCCTCTATATTCTCCATGAAGTAGTTTAAGTCATCAGTAACTAATTTTTGAACTTCCAAATCTTTGTATTCAGTTTTATAATATTTTTCTGCACTATTGAGTAACTTAGTTAAAAGGCTTGTTTTTCCATGTCCATGATGACCAACAATTAAGCCAGGAACAAACTCAGTATGATGTAGACTATTGAAATCGAAGTGTAAAAGAGCATCTAATAGGTATTGGGTATATTTGAAGTCGTTTTCATAGTTCTGAAAGGGAAGTAAGGGAAATTTGCTAGAAAAAACTAAAATTTTGAAAATTAAATCTTTTTTTAATTTAGTAATTTGACTAATTTCCTCATAGGTTTTCTTTTTATTATATAATTTGATAACTTTTAAAAAATCATATTCATTAATTTCTTCTTCAGGTTTATATTGCATTTTACTTACTCTTGATTTCTTCTAATTTGAATTTGCTTTTAATTTTCTTAAGTTTGGGTTCAGGTATATCTTGGTGCGTTAGTGCTGTAGTCCTAGTAATTTGACCTAATCCGGCAAGGTTCTCATTTAACCCGCGAGTAAGAACCAGTTCCTTAGCCCACTGAATTAAAATATTGTTTTCTTTTTGAGTCATAATCTCAAAATATCTTAAAAATTGTAATTCAGCTAATGCTTCAGGTGAAAGACCAAGAATGTCCTGGCTATTTGTAAAATCGAAATTTTCTTTTTTACATATAATATCAATACGTTTTCCTAAAAATTTTCCAGCAGAACGTTGTAATTTTTCTAAAGGGACATTTTTATAAGTTTTACTCATTTTCTTCATCTTCTTCCGTATATTCTAAAGGATTGACGGATGTTCCTTTTACTTTTTTTAGTTTAGATGCTTCATCTCTTATTTTTTTATATGCTTCAATTGGCTTTTTGAATTCACTCATTATAAAATCAATCATAGAACTAGCTTCCTCCATTGCTTTAGCATCAGACATATAAACAGCTTCCATTTTTTCTTTGTAGAGTTTTGCTATCTTTTTGTTTAAATTCATATAATTTTCGAAATTTGTAATATATTCAACTTCATT
>JABXJV010000494.1 GCA_013375355.1 Candidatus Helarchaeota archaeon | reverse complement strand
CATTGAAATACCGTCCATAAGACTTGTTTTGAACTCATGAATTCTAATTCTGTCCTCAACTAGTATTTTCATCGCTTTTTTACGAACATAATCCATATAATTTTCGAAAATAATATCTTCAGGTGGATATGAATAAATTCCTTTATAATTGTGCTTCCATTTTTTCTCCCATTCACCTTCATATTTCTCTTTTGGGTGTCTTTTTAATGGAATTTTTCTATAAACTTGTTTTTCAACTGGAATACGTCTTCTTATCTGCACTTTTCTAGATTCTAATTCTCCTAAATTTCTTCTTATTTCAACAGTAGGGTACTTTTGTTTTTTATCGAAAAATAAATAACTTAGAGCTAAATCATATACCTCTCCTGCATAATCATCGTCAACAACATTTTTTGCAGAAACGACCAGATGAAATAAATCTGGAATTAGTTTTTTTTCTAGGAGGGCATAGTTTCTAGAGTATTGAAGGAGTATCTTTAATTTTTGAAGATGTATTGGCTCTCCATATGCCTTAAAATATTTATCTTTAGCCTTTAAATAAAGTGTTTTATATGCCTCTAATTTATCAAAAAAATCTTTTGGAGATTTTATTTCTGAACGAGTTGTTTGATATAAATAGGTGATGTAAGGAATTTCACGTAAAACATGAATGTAAGAATCTGGAGATAAATTGAAAATTTTTACTTCTTCTCGTTTAATCACATTTTCCATATTTTTAATCTTAGGTCGTTTTAAAAGACCTTTTATTCGTTCCCAGTGCCCCATTCCTAAAACAAATAATATTTTTTTATCCTTATATTTCTTCATTAGTTTTTTTAGATTTTTAACCATGTAAAGTTCTCTATGATAATCCTTAGTTCCATAATTGCTTTTTTTGAGAAATGGCAACAGTAGGCCATAGTACTTATCCAAACCAATTTTTGTTATGGAATAATCATCAAAACCATAAGTAAATTGCTTATTTCTATAATTTTTTACATCTAAATCTATAAATTCAAGAGGTTTTTTGTATTCTAATCCTAATCTAATTGCTTCAATAATTGAATCTCCTGGGTCAATTGGAACATAAGCATACTTTTTCTTTTTCCTCTCCTCATACATTACTACTGAAATGTATGGAAGATGATTTACTCCCTCTATTACTTTTTCTCGCACCCCCTCAGGTAATTCAACTGCAATTACATCAGGGTCTATCTTAAAAAATAACCTCCTAACTTCACAAGCAAATTGAATTTTCGAATGAAAAGAAGGAATCGCATATATGTTTTGATATTGAAACATAAGATCAACTTATTTTTTTAAATAATCTAATGCTTCATCTCCAAGAATTTGCTCAACTGCCATACGAATTATTTTTTTTGTGCGTTTACCCTTTTGTTTTTCCATTTTTAGAATATATCGGGTTATATTTATGCCATCCCTCACAGTATAAGGTCTATCGGCAGTATGTGCATTTTGTAAAAAATCTACGACTAAATTTAAAACTTCTTCGTCTGAGAAAGGAAGATTAAATTTCAATATTTTTTTCTCATCTTCCCATGAGGGAAATTCAATTTTTATTTGTGGTTGAAGTCTAGAATGAATATACTCTGGAAGCTCATATGTACTAACATCTTCATTCATAGTTGTAACAAATCGAAATTCACGTTTTGCCTTAATCATGATACCAGCAATTATTGACTCAACGTACCGTCTATAATCCAATAATGGCGCAATAGATGCCCAAGATTTTTCACTCATCCTATTTCCTTCATCTAAAATGCAAACTCCACCTGTAATCATTGCTGTTACAAGTGGCGACGCATAATAAGATATTTTTCCATCACTAGAAATTACAGGTGTTATAATCAAATCTTCTGGTCTCGTGTCCATAGTAGCTTGAAAAATATATACATCTCGGTTGATTGTTTTTGCTGCTGCAATCGCTAAAGTAGTTTTGCCAACACCGGGCTTTCCCAATAACCTAGGATTTAATGGAAGATCTTTTTCATCTACCACCATCCATGCAGCAATAACTTGATTCAATAAATCCTTTTGCCCAATCCATTGAACATCCAATTCAACTGGATAAGCTAATCTAAGCTCCACATCGTCAATAATTACAGTTTTCATTTTCCTCAAGTTTTAATTATGTGTTTGTATTACTTAAAATACCTTGAATTTATTCTATACATAAAAATAAGAATTTTGATTATTTAATATTAAATTTCAGGTGAAATTTTTATTTCCAAATCTTTAATTTTGTTCCTAAAGCTTCTCCTGGTAGACCTTTATTAAAAATAGCTCTGACAACACCTTTTCTCCCATGTGTTGCTACAATTTTACCTCTTAATAATTTACCTGATTTAGTTTCCCACACGACTTCCCTACCAATTAATTTGGCTGCTTCCTTATCATTATTATAACCATCAAATTTAATCAAAATATGTCTGGTGTGTTGAGTATGTCGACTACGTCTATAGTTCATTATTGTTCCAGCCATGCCTTTTATAACTTTGACTTCGCTCATTAAATTTCACCTTAAGATTTTTAGGAAACAAGATTTAAAAAATTAATCAAATAAAAAAAATCATCACCCTATATAATGGAAGTTTTTTTAGTTTGAAAGATTCTATTGTGCCTTTACATAAAATAATTCAAAGGTATTATAAATTAGCTATTAAAGAAAATATTAATGATTTCAATTCCAAATTTCGCAAAACATTTAAAGAATTATGTAAATCAATTTCAACTTTATCGAATTTTGTTAAAATGAAAGATTTTGAAGAATTTCTTGGGACTCCTAAAGTCATTTCTCCGGCCTTTTTAGGTAACCAGGAAGAATTAATAAAATTTTCTAATTTAATGGAAGATTTAAAGCAATTGGGCTTTATTTATTATGATATCTTGAAAATATTAGAAATTTTAATGAATTTTTTAAAAAATGATGAAAGAAATGAAAAATTAAATGCCTTTTTACAATTAATTGAACAACTTTTTATTATATAATGATTTTTTTAGCATTTATTAAAAATTAAATGGGGAATTATAATTTCTTACTAATAAAATCAATTCATTTAGTTTTCAATGATTCTTTTTATATTCAATTCTGAATTGTCTTGATTTATTAATGCGACAAATTTCATCTTACATCGATTTGATGAGAAAATCAAGTATATTCCTGCTGGAGAATTAATGAACTGATTTCTTTTGGAAATTTTTTGAATTTTTTCTCCACAAATAGGGCATATTAATTTACCATGCCTTAATTTATTTCTAAATACACTCATTTCAAACTTTTCTTGTAAATCTATAGTCATGAAAGCACCATGAAAAAATTAAAAATAATTTAATTTCTAAGTTAGAATGTAGTATTTAAACTAATACAAATTTAGGTTCAAATATTATAAATAGGAAAAAATCTCCTTTTAATGGTATATTCAAGATATTATGTGATTCTAAATCCTATGATTAACTCTCTAAAATACTTTTGAAGAAAGTTAATAAGATTAGGATTCGTAATTTCATACTTCTCTTTTAAAAAATTTTTGAATTCATCATCCAGTTGTGAGTCTTTTATTACATTATTATCTACAATTCCTATACCGAATTTTATTTTTATGTAATCATACCAATTTTTTAAGAAATCTATGTTTATATCCGCTTTTCCATACCTAATTCTAGTGAGGATGCCCTTATTTTTTAATATATTAAAATCTTTCATTGAAATTTCTGAAATCACATGGGGTTTTCTTGAAATTTTTATCAATTCCATTAAAACAGTTCTATACATTTGTGTTCAAAATCAGTATTAATTTTTTTCTATCAACTTTATCTAGTATATTTCACTCTTTTTTTGTAGGAAATTATTTATCCAACCAACTAAAGCAAGAATTCCTCCAGCAACAACTGCAATAATCCCAAGATAAAATGTAAGTCTATAAATTGCTAGCATTCTAATATTTCTACTTATTAAAGATATAACCTGTCCATATATGAAAAAATTCATTCCACCCAATTCTGAATAAAGATGATTTAATATAAATAGCGCTACAATACTAGTTTGGATCGAACGATTAAGGTTTGCAACCATAAATAGGCTCGTTCCTACGTTACCACCACCTCCGATCGCGACTATCGTCCCAACTAATCCTAATACAAACCATTTCTTACTACTATTTCCCAAGCCTTGCTCACCTCCTAAAATTTATATTTTTCAATAAAAGTGATTCTATTTTATAATTTAATATTTTTCGCCCCTTTTGAGTATAAAATATTTTGACCAACCAGTTATAGCAAGAATTCCTCCAACAAAAGCTATACAAATCCCAAGATAAAAGGGAATTCTAAATATTGTCTTCATTCTAGTATAACGATTTGCCATCATGAACAAATCTAGTAAAAAAAACGCCTCCATATCGGTGCCTATTTCAGAATATACAAGATGCATAAAAATTATCATTGAATAACTCATATTAAGCATCCTATTAGCGGTCCTAATCATCATTAATCCCATTATTAAAGAGATAACGCCTCCAATAGCAATAATTGTCCCAACTAATCCTAATACAAACCATTCTTTATATTCTATTCCCAAAGTCTACTCACCTCTTAAAATCATCAATTAATTAATAAAGATTGAGATAATTTTAGAATTTAAGTATTCTGTAGCATTAATTTATTAGGATGAAGATTAAATTAATGTAATAAAGTTAGTTTCAATAAGAATTGAGTAAGAAACGGATTCTTATTATTATAATAAAGTAAGTTATCTAATTTTGTATTTAGGAGAATATGTTATGGTAAAAATAACATTTATTGGAGCAGGAAGTATTGTATTTAGTAAGCAACTGCTTTTAGATATTTTAAGTTTTGAGGTTCTTAGGGATTGTACAATTTCTTTGATGGATATTGATGAAAAACGTCTTGAACGTATAGATAAGTTATGCCAAAAATTTAAAAATCAAGAAAATCTCCCTACTAAATTTGAAGCAACGACGGACAGACGTAAAGCATTAAAGGATGCTGATTTTGTAATTATTATGATACAGGTAGGTGGCTTGGAAGCTACAAAATTTGATTTAGATATTCCACAAAAATATGGTATGACACAATGTATCGGAGATACACTAGGACCTGGAGGAGTATTTCGTTTTCTCCGTACAATACCCGTGCTGTTAGGTATTTGTTCCGATATGAAAGAAGTGAGTAAACCTGGAGCTTTAATATTGAATTATGCAAATCCTATGGCAATGAACTGTTGGGCACTAAATGAAGCTACTGATGTTCCAAATGTAGGCTTATGTCATGGAGTGCAACATACAGCTTATCTAATGTCTCATTGGGCAAAAGTACCAATAAAAGAATGTACATATCTGGCTGCGGGAATAAATCATATGGCATGGTTTTTGGAATTCCGAAGAAATGAGGAAGATCTCTATCCAAAAATACGTAAAAAGCTTTTTGAAGGTCCTCCACTGGCTAATGATAAAATTAGGATTGAAATGTTTCGTCAAACAGGATATTATATGACTGAATCTAGTGGGCATTTAAGTGAATATCTTCCTTTTTTCAGGAAGCGTAAAGGCTTAATGGATAAGTTTGGAGGAACGGGGTTTGATGGTGAAGATAATTTTTACTATAAGCTTAGTGTGGCAGCAGAAAAACAAGAGGAAAAAATATTTAAACGCATGCTTTCAGACAAAAGAAAAATAAAATTCAGTCGTCGGAGTGTTGAATACTGCTCTAGAATAATTCACGGTATTGTGACTGACACACCTTTTCGTTTTAATGGTAACGTTAGAAATACAGGGCTTATTACTAATCTTCCTGATGGATGTTGTGTTGAAGTACCATGTTATGCCGATTCTACAGGAATTCATCCATCATATGTAGGCGAATTACCTCCAGTTTGTGCAGCTCTTAATATGAGTAATATATTGGTTCAAGGGATTGCAGTAAAGGCTGCTTTGACAAAAAATAGGGAATTGGTTCACCATGCTATTATGATGGATCCAAATACAAATTCATTTCTCGCTCCACATGAGATTCGAGCAATGGTTAATGAAATGTTTCAAGCTGAGTCCAAATGGTTACCTCAATTCTTATAAAAAATTTATTTACCCTTCTTTTTAAAAGAAGGATTGAAAATTAAGATTAAAGATTTAACTAGTGATAAAGTTTTCTTTTGTATAGCTGGGGGTCATCCAGTTCCACATTCGAATAATTTCCATTAAAAATTAAGTAAAATTAATTCCAAATTATATCTAATTAGGTATATTGAACATCTAGTCTTCCAGTATCTGGATTTTTTGCAATAAATACAATAGATTCTTCTTTATATTTTTAACAATTAATTATTTGTCTATAATTAATTTTACCCCCTAAAACTTTGCTAGGAAGGCAGCTTGTTGGCAATAGAACTTTAATAATATAAAAAGAGAATAATTTCTTTTATTTATTGATTGAAATAGCACCAAATGTAAATAATATTGCATTTTATCAAGAACCATTCGGCATTTTATCAAAAAGCCCACTGAAATTTGCATACTGGAAAAAAAAATTAAATTAGAAAAGCTAGGAATAAAAAGTTATTAAAGGGACTATAGGCTTCAAATTCAATTTTTTCACTTGCTAAATTGCTTGTTTTTTCGCTAACTATTTTACCATTCATTCGTAATCTTATTGTTAAAATATTACCATCCCAACGAGGAAAACCATTGACATAGGCATGTGATCCCGAACCTTTGAAAGTGTAATTAATATTTGTATATATAAGAGGGGATTGTGAATCAGAGCCGATAATATAACTAGCATAACAATCTCCAATTGCTTCTATTTCGATTGTAAATTCTGCTGGAATAAGAGATAATAAAACCATGTTTAATTTCATTTGCTCTTTTTGTCTATTTTTTTGGTATGCCTGATATCCATAAATTCCTATAGAAACATAACCTATTAGGAGAAGAAAAATAATTAATACTTTAGATATTTTTTTCATAATTTACTAACTCCTGCGTATTCTCCTGCGTACTTTTAAATATTGAAGTGTTGATAAATTTTGTTATATTTATTTATTTTTAAAAATAAATAAGTTTTGTTAAATAATTGAGAGAAATTGAAATTTTATCAATCTTTTTTTTATTTATGAAAAAATTTTTATTAATGAAAAAGTAAAAATATAACAATAATAAAGATTTTTCGTAAAAATAATATAAAAATCCCAAATTAATCACGATGGTAGTTATAAATTTGAAAAGATTAATATCAATCGTACCACTAATTACAATCTTAATTGTTTCGATATTATATTTCCTCCCTGTTCAATCCATTGGAGTTACTGGAGTTAACATTTTAGAAGAGCCTGAGGGATATAAAATTGGTATAACTGTGGGACCTAATCTTATGGAATTGACTAGTGGATTTAATGTTACTGAAAACGATGTTTATACTTATGTATTAACAGCTTGTAGCGTACCTGATGCAGTAGGCGACAAAATTCGACATAATGTAACGGAGACAAATAATTCTCTGGCATATTGGTATCTCGGAGCGGTAAACTGGACAGCGGACTATATATGGGGTACGTTTGAGTATTATGATCGCTCTGAAGATAAATGGGCGGATGGATATATGGGGGGGACAACTTTCTATGAATATATGTTAGCTGGATATAACTCGACAGCTCCATATGAGGGAAGTTATGGTAGTTACTATTGTTTCCTATCAGGTGTTGAGGGTACTTATGCTGCTGGATATTTACCCGTGAAAATACCTCACAATTTCACAGCAGTTAACCATTCTATCGTGTATCAAATAGTAACTGACTGGAAGGATGAAGGTTATACAAATGTTTTTTTTACCACTCCCACTCCGGGCAATATAGCTGGAACATGGTCTATATGGACAGATGATGATGACATTATCAATCAAAAATATATTTATACATATAACAGCGATGGTACTTTAATCCAATTTGTAATACAATCTGGTTTAATGGGTAAGTGGTATACCATTGAGAAGTGGGTTCTAGAAGGGGCGGATGATGATGCGCTGGATCCGAGCCTTTTATTGTTGGCTATGATAGCTGGCGGTGGGATAGGGACGATAGAAATGCTTATAATAGCATATATCGCTGGAGGAATTGTTATATTTATTATTATAGTGGCTGTTGCGAAGTCAAAGTGATAATAGCTTTCAAATCTTTTTTTCTCGTATAATTTTAGTAGATTATAGTTAGTTACACCTCAGATTTTATTTATAAAAATCCTTTTAAATAAAGAGAAAGGGAAATAAAAGTAAAAATATAATTTGCATCGATTAATAGTTTGAAAATGGATAGAGTTAGTGAGAAAATTATATGAGTAAAATTTTGAAATAAAAAATAAAAATGGAATTTCAAAATGATTAATTGTTAATTATCTGTAAATATTTTTATAGGATTAACTACTTTCTTACCCCAAATTTATATTATTTTTTTTAAAATTAAATTCTCAATTTGTTTAATAATATTAATACAAAGATGTAAAAATATGGATGTTGTAGAAAAAACAATTCAGACTTATAATAAAATAGCACCGAAATATTGCAAAATAACTAGAATATCCAAGTTTATAGAGTGGGAGATAAAATATGTTTGCAAATTAATCTCTTATATCTCAAAACCCATGCCACTCATTCTTGATATTGGATGTGGAGATGGTCGTCACTGTAAAATCATCGAAGAAAATGGTGGAAAAGCTATTGGAATTGACTTATCAGAAAGCATGTTGAAAGAAGCCAAGAAATATTATCCTAAAGGTAATTTTCAGTTAATAGATATGCGTAAATTAAATTTTGATAATGATTTTTTTGACGGTATATGGATAAGTGGATGTATTTATCATATCCCAAAATCAGAACTTAATAAATTAATTGAAGAATTTAAAAGAGTTCTTAAACTAAATGGAGTGATTTCATTAAATTTCAAACTAGGAACTGGTGAAGGTATGGAAGAAAATCCTAAAAGTTACCCAGGATCTCCTCGTTATTTTGCTTATTATTCAAATAAAGAAATAATGAATACATTTAATAAATTTGGCTTTGAAGAATTAGAATCTACGCCTTTTCCGGAAGAAATATTTGGTGATAGAATACAACAAATGTGGTTTAGACTAAAGAATAAATAGCTTCTAAAAAAATATGACTGTTTTAGTTGTTACACCCTTATTTTTCCTTCTAATAAATCGTTATATTCTACTTTACTAAAAGAAATATATTTTCTATTCTTCGAATCCCAAAAATATAAAGGATCTTTAATTTTATCAATTTCGTAAGCTTCCTTACGGAGATTTACTTTTTTTATTTTCATAGGTCCTGTTAGTTCAAGCTCATCACGAATACGAATAAGAATTGGAATTGCATATTTTGGTAAGACTTCAGTAACAAACTGAGAAAATTCATCCATATTAAATTTAATTAAATGATGTAATTTAATGGCAGCCATACCTGCTTTTCCTTCTGTATTGGGTATTGCCACACCATAAACGGCAGACATTAGAATCGAAGGATAGGAATTTAATATTGCCTCAACTTCTAATGTTGAAACATTTTCACTCTTCCAACGAAATGTATCACCAAATCTATCATAGAATGAGACCCATAAATCTTCATGGAGTTGTAACATATCTCCAGTATTAAAATAGCAATCATTCTTTCGAAAAACGTCTGTCATCATTTTCTTTTGAGTTTTTTCTTTATTCCTATATCCTCTAAATACACTTTTTTTGTCAACTTTAAGCATGGTCATTCCAACATCACCAGGTTTACATTTTATACAAAAACCTCGCTTATTTTTATAGAATTCGCCCGTATCAGGATTACATTTTGCAAGAACAAGTCCAACCATATTGTGTCGCCCAACCATCCCAGGGACTTCATCAATATTTATAAGGCTATAATGGCCCTCCGTAGAACCGTAGAATTCATAAATATGTTCAATTTGGAAACGAGCCTTAAATTTCTCCCAAATATCTTTTCGGAGGCCTAATCCTACCATTTTCTTAAGCGATGTATTTTTTTCATACTCGGATTCTGGTTGATTAAGAAGATAACGTGGTATTTCTCCGACATAAATAGTATAAGTGGCATGATATTTTTTTATATCTTTCCAAAATTCAGAAGCAGAAAATCTTTTTCTTAAAGCAGTTCCCGCTCCTGAAAGAAGTGCACCAATCCAAGCACACCCTATAGAAAGATTGTGATATAAAGGAGTCGGAATGTAAACAATATCTTTAGAAGTTAAATCAGTCAAGGATGATCCTAAAAAAAATCCTTGAGTAAATATTTTTACATTAGCCATAATTACTGCTTTAGGAAGTCCTGTCGTACCTGATGTATAGATATAAAGAGCTGTATTTTCCATAATTGAATCTGGTGGTGCTTTGGGGTTAGAACTTGATATTGATTTTAGTTCACTCGGTAAGTCCATAAAATCATGT
>JABXJV010000493.1 GCA_013375355.1 Candidatus Helarchaeota archaeon | reverse complement strand
ATCTTGCAACAATGCTTGGATGGGATTTTAATACCTGCATTATTTTATCTGCTGGAACTGTAGCGGTGTATGTGGCTTTTGCAGGTCTTACATCTGCAATTTTTAACGAAATCATTCAATTTTTTCTGATATGGTGCGGCGCTTTATTGATCCCAATTATTGGGCTTGTTGAAGTAGGTGGATGGGACAATCTGGTAGCGATGGTCAGCCAGCGAACAGCAGAAATGGGAAAGACAGGGGATTTTATGCACCTATGGTCGTCAATGGGCAGTTATTCCGACAATCCTATGGGACTTCATTGGCTGGGTATTGTTCTTGGTCTGGGGTGGGTTGTTTCTTTCGGATATTGGACAACAGATTTTTTAGTAGTACAGCGTGTTCTCGCTGCAAAGGATATGCGAAGTGCAAAAATGGCGCCCGTTATTGCTTCTTTTTTCAAGATGGCTATCCCTTTTGTTGTTATACTTCCGGGTCTAATAGGCATTGCTGTTCTTCCAGAACTCAAACCAGCAGATTCTGGTGCATTTAGTTTAAATTCTTACAATGCTGTACTCCCTTTACTGATTAAGCGATACTTTGCGCCAGGCCTTCTTGGGTTAGGGGTAACTGCGCTGATTGCTGGCTTTATGTCTGGAATGGCAGGTAATATAAGCGCTTTTTCTACAGTTTGGACTTATGATATTTACCGTTCAGTTATATATAAAAAGGGTACAGACCACAGTTACTTGACTATGGGTAGGATATGTACTGTTGTTGGAATAACGATAAGCATTGGTAGTGCTTATCTTGTAATGCAGTTTGCCAGTATAATGGATTATATGCAGGCTCTTTTTTCATTTTTCATCGCCCCACTTTTCGGGACTGTCCTTTTAGGAATGTTCTGGCGAAGAGCAACTAACTGGGGCGGCTTCTGGGGTCTTTTAACCGGAACATGTTCTTCGATTTCAATGTTCCTGCTTTTAAAATTTAACTTAATTGAAGGAAAGTGGGTGGCTTTTTCGAATGATGCAAGTGCTATGGCACAAAATATGTGGCGTGCATGGTGGGCGTGGTGCATCACTGTTCTGATTACTGTTATTGTTTCAAAGTTAGGTAAATCAAAATCAGACAAAGAACTGGTAGGATTGGTTTATGGAGTCACTAAACTGGAAAAAGAAAGTTCTTACCCACTTTTTCACAGACCATCTTTCTGGACTTGCGTGTCTTTAGTTGCTTTCTTGATTTTGAACATAATTTTCTTTTAGAAACCAAAAATTTTGGCGGCTTTTTTGTGGAAAAAGGTTGCAAGCCTAAAAAATTCAACATATTCATTAAAAATAAAAGTTTTTAATGATAGAAGAGAAAACGAACTGGAGGTATTATGATTTCTCCCAAAAGAATGATACCTGTGTGGTTTTTTGTTGGAATTCTGATTACATTATATGGATTGGTTATATTTATAAGTGGAATTTACTGGTATGTTCATCCTATTAATATTGTTGCTGGCTATCTTCACGCCGCCATCTGGTGGGGAATTCTTATGACAATATTTGGGTTGATTTTCATAATAAAAAATATCCCGAAGAAAAGAAAACAACAAGAAAATCCTGATATTTAATAAAAGGTGTTACGTTTTTATGTGAAAAAATTTTAAATTTATTTTAAAATGATCATAAATTCAATAGTCGTTAGTCAATTTCAGACTAACTGTTATATCATTGGATTTAAAGAAATTTCCAGAGGTATAATAATTGATCCTGGGGACGAGTCAGAAAAAATATTAAAACTCATAGAGAAAAATAACTTTAATATAAACCATATACTTCATACTCATGGTCATATTGACCATATTGGAGGAACAGCGAAAATTAAGGAGATAACAGGTGCAAGAACATTTATACACAGGGATGACCTTTCTTTATATAAGAATCTAATGATTCAGGGTGAAGCATTTGGAATGATACTGGATGAACCTCCCGAAATAGATGAATTTTTCAAAGATGGAGACAAAATCAACTTTAATGGTATAATCATAGAAATAATACATACTCCTGGTCATTCGCCTGGGAGTGTTTGTTTTAAAACAGAAAATAAATTATTCTCTGGGGACACACTTTTTAATATGGGGATTGGAAGAACAGACCTCTGGGGAGGTTCTCATCATAAAATTATGAAATCAATAAATGAAAAATTGCTTACTCTAAATGATAATACTATTGTATATCCCGGACATGGACCAGAGACAACTATAGGATATGAAAAAGTAAACAATCCGTATATAAATTTATAAATAATCTATTATTAAGTTTATTTGCACTACTTTTTTAAAAAATGTTGCAAATTCCAAAATTTACCGTAACTTAGTAATATAATTTTGAAAAAAGAAACTATCTTTTAGATTAATAATTATGGAAGCCAAAAGGCAGTTAACAATAGTTCTTCTTTGTTTATTATTGGTAATAATATTAGGGGCGATTGGATATAAATATTTCGGGAGTGTAGGAAAAAGTTGGATTGATGCGTTTTATCACACAATACTAACAATCTCATCAATAGGATATACAGATACTGGATTCGGCTCAACACAGATTCAGAAATTCTTTGGAATAATATTTATGACTATATGCCTTATTGCTCTTGCAATAACTGCTGCTGCCTTTGTATCATTTTTTGTTCAAACAAAAATACACAAAGTCATCTGGGAGGCAATAATGACTGTCAAAACGACTTTTAAACGTGAACACCACGTAATTTTTGGAGTAAACAATGTTGCTCCACATATTATTGATGAATTTCATATAACAAAAACCCCATTTTGCGTTGTGTCTCTTAAAGAAGAAGTTTTAACAGACCTGACAAGTAAATATAAAGGAATAATTATTTTTCACCACCCAAAAAGATACATTACCGATGAAGCATTTGAAAAGGTTAAGATAAAAGATGCAATAACCGCCATAATAGACCTTGGAAATGATGAAAAAACCATATAACTGCCGATTTAATCAGAGAAAAGAATCCCAAAATTAAAACTTTATCTGTCAGTGAGGAGCCATCTTATGCTCCTATAATGCAGAAAAGAATAAATTATGTTGTAAATCCGCATTTTATGTGTGCTCTGAGACTTGCTTCTCTTGCAAAAAGACCAAGTGTGGTGAATTATTTAGACAGAATGATTTATAAGAAAGATAATATATACAGAGTTGAAGAGGTAAAAATAAAAAGAAATTCATCTCTGATTGGAAAAACCCTTGGTGAAGTTGACTTTCCAAAAAGACTTAGACTGATTGTTACTGAAATAATGAGACCAGTGGATGGGGGATACGATTCAAGTTTCTTACCTCTATCTGAAGATGTAATAACTGAGGATATGATAATAATAGTGCAGGGGAAAGTTGAAGATGTGGAAATCCTCCGAGACCTTGCTGATGGGTATATCAATATTGACGAATTAAAAAATGAAGAAAAATTAGGTCAAAAATAAATGTTTTTAAAAAAGTTGTATTTACCAAAGATTCGTAAATAAAAATTAACAATTGTAAGGAATCAAAAGAAAATGTTTAAAAGTAAAAGAAGACTCGATAGAGAAAAAATAATTGAAATACTGAAGACAGTTTCCTATCCTGGATTAACCAGGGACATTGTTTCATTTGGATTTGTAAAAGATGTGATTGTTAAAGGTTCAAATGTAACAATCAATGTAGATATAACTACCAAAGATTATTCTATTAAGGAAAAATTGGAAAATGATATTCGGAACAAATTGTGTAAAATTGATGAGATTTCCAATCTGAAAATTAATATTAATTTACATCATCCTGAAGATAATCAAAAGAAAGAGCCTACTATTGTGAAGAAAGATTTAGTTCCCCAAATAAGATATAAGATAGCGGTTGCAAGTGGGAAAGGGGGAGTAGGGAAATCCACAGTAGCTGTTAATCTTGCTGTAGCGCTTGGTTTAAAGGGATACAAAGTAGGTCTTTTCGATTCCGACATTTACGGTCCAAGTATTCCAACAATGCTGAATGTTGAACCCAATCAGATTTTTACAGAAGATAACAAAATTATTCCTATTAAAAAATATGGGATTAAACTGATGTCTATCGGTTTTTTTCTGGAAAAAGATACACCATTGATCTGGAGAGGACCTATGGTTATGAAAGCGATTCAGCAATTTTTAGAAGATGTCAAGTGGGTAGATTTGGATTATTTAATAATTGACCTTCCACCAGGGACTGGAGATGCCCAACTCAGCATATCACAGTTATTGAATCTGTCGGGAGCAATTATTGTAACTACTCCGCAAGACCTTGCTCTGGTTGATGCAGTTAAAGGAGTACAAATGTTTCTTAAATTGAATGTCCCTGTTATTGGGATTGTGGAAAATATGAGTTACTTTATTTGCCCAAAATGTGGAGAAAGGACAGAAATATTTGGATACGGAGGTGGAATAAAAGAAAGCAGCAGAATAAATGTCCCTTTTCTCGGAGAAATTCCCATAAACCCTATGGTGAGAGTTTCTGGAGATACTGGACGACCTATCGTCCTTGATGATAAGGAAATGGTTATTTCAAAAGCATTTAATAAAATTATCGAAAAAATAATTTAGATGGAAAATATGGAACAATTATAGATTAGAAATTTGTTATCAATTAAGAATTTATAATGGAAAAAACCCTATCTATTATTGGAATTTCAAAAAAAGACATTTTTTAATTAGAAAGAAAATTAACCGATATAAATGAAAAATGTTGCAATATTTTAATCAATTGTATAAATTGCTCATAAGAATTCTGGAAGGTTCGTTTACGTTTATTTTAGAATCCATTTACCGATTTTTAGAAATATTTAAAATTTATCGGGAGGATAAATTATGATAACAAAAGAGCAGGTGATTGAAACATTGAAAAACTGCTATGACCCCGAGATTCCAATAGTTAATTTAGTGGAACTTGGATTAATTTATGACGTACAAGTTAATGAAAACAATGATATTAATGTAAAGATGACACTGACTGCACCCGGTTGTCCTATGCATTCACTTATCTCTCAAGATGCAAAATCGAAGATAGAAAAAATTGAAGGGGTTGGAAAAGTAAATATTGAAGTAGTATGGGATCCACCTTGGAACCCAAATATGATGAGTGATGAGGCAAAACAAAAACTTGGATTATTTTAATCCTATTAAAAACTTATGAAAAAGAAAATTAAAGCTTTTGCTTTATTATCAGGAGGACTTGACAGCACCCTTGCTGCTAAAATAGTAAAAGACCAGGGTATTCAAGTAGAGGGGATTAATTTTTCTACTGGATTCTGCTTGAATATGCATCACAAGTCTTTTAAAAAAAGAAAAAATGAAATATTTTTAAATGATGCTTCGAAAAGTGGAGAAAGACTTGGTATTCCAGTAGATTTAATCGACATATCGAAAGAATACATTAATATATTATTGAATCCTGAATACGGATACGGCACAAATGTTAATCCCTGTATCGACTGCCGAATATTTATGTTGAAAAAAGCAAGGAGCCTGATGGATGAAAAGGATGCGAGTTTTATTGTAACTGGTGAGGTTGTTGGTCAAAGACCGATGTCGCAGTTTAAACAAACTTTATATTTAATCGAAAAGGAGAGTGGACTAAAGGGATTAATCCTTCGACCTTTGTCTGCAAAACTTCTGCCGAAAACTATTCCAGAAGAAAATGGATGGATAAATAGAGATAAACTATATGATATCAATGGGAGGTCAAGAAAACATCAACTAAAATTGGCACGAGAATTGGGAATCAAATATTTCTCCCAGCCTGCTGGAGGATGCTGTTTCCTTACAGACCAAAACTTTGCCAGAAAATTCAAAGACCTGATAAATTATAAAGGAAAAGAGAACATCACATTTAAAAATCTAAATCTTCTTAAAGTTGGAAGACATTTTAGAATCTCTAATAAAACAAAAATAATTGTAGGTAGGGATGAAGCAGAAAATATATATCTTGAATGCTTTTCAAAAGGATTAATGAAACTCAGAACAATAGATACCGCGGGTCCTCTCACAGTTGTTGATGGAATACCAGTTAACGAAGAAATTAATTTAATCGCTGCTATAACAGCCCTTTATTCAGATGGTAAAAATGAAAATTATGTTAAGATTGAACTTATAAAGGATGATAAAACTGAAATTATAGAGGTTAAACCGTTAGATAGAAACCTTATAGAAAAATTTAGAATATAAGATTACCAAATTACTGTAATTTACATGATTTATATGAAATCTATTAATAATAGGCAGAAAAAAAGTGTATTAGTGAGAAGGGAATATATTTTATCAAAAATTAGTATCCAGAAAAAGACTCTTAAACCAAAGAATAAGTTAAAATCCAAAAAGATTAAGTAAAAATTTCCCTAATCAGTTTAACTTTTATGCTCTCTTGATTAATTGAGCGGTCATTTTTTGATTTTTCAAGAAATTTGTTTGCTTCCTCCATAGAAGGAAATAAATAATGAACGTTTTGGGGAATAGAGGTATATCTAAGTTGTATTATAACCTGGTTATCAACTAGTAATCTATCCCACAGTAATTTCATATCATTCTCCAGAATTATTTTTTTTCTGATTTCAATATATTAAAAAAACTAATTATATGAGTAAAAAGTTCCAAAAAAATTTTTTTATTTAAGAATTTCGCATAAATTAAGCATCTGATTTAAATAAACTTGTATATAATTCAATTATTGAATTAACTAAATTTGTTTTTTCATCATTGATTTACGGATAAAAAGTTTATATGACAGAATTCTTTAAAAAAACTTGATTTATAATTTAATATTTTGTATTTTTTATTGTAAAATATAAAAATTGAAATTAAAAAATATATATTTTATAAAATATTGATAACGGATTAAACTATGATTACGAAAAAAGAAGCTGTTGATGAAATAGGCAAAACGGTATTATTTTTTCTTCGGGAGAGGGATAAAGGGAAAGAGGACATCGATATATACGATTTCTTAGATAATAAACTTGAGAAAAGTATAATAGAAAATTTCGATGGAACTATTTCGAAGGATGAATACGAAGAACTAATATTTAAAATATTTGAAGTAAAAGAAATTAAAATTGGAAATTTTTATTTTAAAGATATTGATTCTTTTTTGGAAGACTTAGTTTTAAAACATAATGTTCGAAACAAAAGTAAAATAATTGAAAAAATAAAGGATGAATTTAGTGTCTCTCCAGAACAGATAAATAAGATAAAAAAATATATCTTAATGAAATACAGAGATATTGCTTCTGATTATTTGAGAAAAATTTTTTCAAGGAAAATTTCTGAGGGAATAGTCGATAATGAGAAATTAATAAAAATTGGTAAAAAAGAAGGATTTAAGATTAATTCAGAACATATTGAAAATATAGTAATTGAACAAAAAAGGAGATTCCTATCTAAAGAGGAACCTGGACTCAAAACTAAAGATTATAAAAAGAGAAAATATACTGATAAGGGTGTTGGTGAAAAAGAAAGACTTCGTCAGCGTCGGATTAAATCTTATATTGAACGACTCAATGTAATGAAAGAAAGGTTTATTGAAAAATACTGTAAAGCGCCAAAGTTTGATTTAATAGAAAACAAAATTGTCGAAGGCAAAAGAAATTTTCTTCATAAAAGCACTTTTGGAGGAAGGGAAATATATGTTCGCTCAATATCTAATGAGGGAGAGATTGAAAATATAATTATCGAGTTCAAGAGAATGATCCACGGGGAAAAAAAGTATGCTAAAATTGATATTATTGAAATTAGGAATATATTAAATAGCCCAAACGGTTTAAATACATTTACACGAAAACTCAAGTCACTTAATTCAATCCTAGGTTTTTCAAATTTTCAGGAACTTGTCTGGTTTTTTGGGAATTTTATGACAGAAGTGAATTATATTCCAAAAAAGACTGCTCGTTTTCTTAAAGAAAATTTCAGAGATTATGTGGAGGAACTTGATAAATCGCTTTTTGAATATACAATCCACAAATCATTTAAATTTGCGTAGAGTAACAGTGAATAAGTTAGAAAAGATTTTTTGTATAAATTAGGTTTAATTTTTTAATTAAATTTTACCTTATTAAAACCAGAAGGGAAACTTTATAAAGGAGGTTTCCCTTTATATTATGATATGGGCAATAGTTATATAAATGAATTAATAAAATTAAAGGATATAAGATATCATTCGTTCAGCAAACATCTTAAGGACACATTCGGCAGTCCAGTTTATAAGATATCGATAGATGCTGGCTTTACTTGTCCAAACAGAGATGGTTACAAAGGGAAAGGAGGATGTTTATACTGCAATGAAAAGGGGTCAGGGGCTTCATACATTAAAAGAGGTTTATCTGTAAAGGAACAAATTTTATCAGGTATAGAGCAGATGAAAAAGAGAAAGAATGCACATAAATTTATCGCATATTTTCAGGCATTTTCAAATACTTATGCGCCAATTTCACATCTCAGAAAATTATATGATGAGGCATTGAGTATTGATGGAGTTGTAGGTTTATCAGTTGGGACAAGACCTGATATTATTACAGATGAAACTCTTGACCTTTTGGAAAAATATTCAAAAAAGACATATTTTTGGATTGAGTATGGCCTGCAGTCGATTCACGATAGAACATTGAAACTAATTAATAGATGTCATAATTATCAAGGGTTTGAAGATACCTTTATAAAGACTAAAAAAAGAAAGATAAAAATTTGTGTTCACGTAATAATTGGTCTTCCAGGAGAAAATAGAGAAGATATCCTTCAGACAGCAGAGAAACTATCAGAATTAAAACCAGAAGGGGTAAAAATTCATTCCCTTTATATCTCAAAAGGAAGTCCAATTGAACCCCTTTACAACAAAGGAGAATTAAAACTTTTTGAAGTAAACGAGTATATATCAATAGCGGCTGATTATCTTGAGAGGCTTCCACAGGAAACAGTTAT
>JABXJV010000492.1 GCA_013375355.1 Candidatus Helarchaeota archaeon | reverse complement strand
TTCTTTGATTTTAGGATTGTCATGTTTCAGTAATTCGTTTTCTAATTCGATAACTTTACAAACATATTCTGCAATAACCTTTTGGTTTTTCTCATTGGTATATTTAATTGGTATATCTTCGATTGTTTCGATGTCAAGTTGAGCAAGAGCCCTTCCAGTTTCGAGACTGATAAGATGATAATATTCATTAATGAGTCTTGAGTTTAATATTGCAAGAATATATAATATATTAAATCTCTCGTTAATTAAATTCCCTACGTGAAGATTATTCAAACATAACAGGTTACCTTCATCGTATGCTGCCTTTACGCTGTCTCCTGTCTGCCTCAAGAATAACTTTGGTTCGAAGTATTTTGCTTTTTTGAAACCACTTTTAAGTTTCTCTTTTTCAAATGATATATAACCCCCTTTGTAATTTATTATATACCTGTTAACTTCAGAACTGGAGTGAAGTCCTGGATACCAATTATCATTAATCTTATTCATACTTATTATATTCTCTTTTCTCTTCTTTCCAATTAATCCACTTGAGAATGAAATTATATCCTTAATTCTATATTCCGCTCTTTCAAGTCTTTCTACTTTTTCTTTTGATTGTTTCTTAAAGAATAATCTGAATCTGTTATGTTTGATTCTTGTGAAGTAATTTTGTTTATAGGAATAAGAGATATGTTCTTTTTTATATAAGGACCTTAAGTTTTTAAAATAGGATATCTTGATATAATTATTTTCTCTTGTATATTTTTCCTTTTCTTTCTTGAGGATTAATATGACAGGCTTTCCCACCAAGCCCGATTTCCAGAAGTCCTTTCCGAATATGACTATCTCTTTGATTTCACAGGTATCGAGTATAAATCTTCTCAATTTGGAAAAGTATCTTCCGAGCAGAAAACTGTCAGGTAAGATAAATCCAAGGAACCCACCATTTTTTAGAATTTCAATCCCCCTCTCAATAAAGAGTGCATAAGTGCTTATTTTATATTGTGCGGAGTATGAATAATTTCTTTTCACATAATCATGCCACTCTTTTTCGAGTTTTCCAGTTCCTTTTAGTCCATAACTCAAATAGGGTGGATTTCCTATCGCTATGTCAAACTGATTGTTTCTTATTTTAATGCATGATGACAAAGTATCTCTTGCATTAAGTTTTTCATTTTTAAAAAGTTCTATCTCTTCAGAACCATTTAGTTTTAAAAGTGAGTTCCCCTCAAAAATGTTAATTTTCCCGGAGAAATATTCTTTTCCTTTAAGGATTAGGTTCATTTCTGTTAATCTAACCGCAAGAGGATTTATGTCAATCCCGTATAAATTCTTCTTTAAAATTGTTCTATGGATTCTGTTTACGGGGTAATTTTTTTCTTCATAGATTTTGTAAAGGCGTTCATAGGCTTTCAATAAAAATCTTCCCGAACCACATGAAAGGTCAATAATCTTTTTATTTATGTCTATTTCTACACGGTCAATTATATATTCAACTATTTCTTCAGGAGTATAAAACTGACCAAGGAGTTTCCTTTCCTCCTTTTTAATTGTTTCTTGAAATCTTTCCCCTAAGATATCTCTACTGAACATTGTTTTTTTAAAAAATTATTAATTTTTATTTCATTTTTAAAATAAATAAAAAACCCATTTTTTAATTATAAATCTTTTTTTATTCAAAATCAATCAATCTTTTCAATATATCAATTTTTAAAATTTTATAACAGTATAATCGGGATTATTTTGGCAATAAGTGTCATTATGACTTGAATATGTCAATATGTCATTGTATTATAAAAGGATTGTCAATGTTTTATAATATATTGTATATTAAAAGTTTAGTAAAACTAAAAAAGAATTGGCACATGAATTGCACTAATAAGAGTGAAAATAAAAACAAAAAATAGTAGGAGGTGATAAAAATGACGTTAGTTCGATGGAGCCCATTTAGAGAGTTGCATAGTTTTCAGAATGAGATGAATAGACTCATTGAAAGTTACTTTACGAATGGGAGAAGAGAGATAGGAGTATCGGTATTTGAGTGGGAACCTGTCTGCAATCTTAAGGAGAACGATGAAAGTTATACTCTTGAGGCGGAACTTCCAGGATTGAAAAAAGAGGATATAAAGATTTCTCTTAAGGATGGAATTCTGACTGTAAGTGGTGAGAGAAAAGAAGAAAAAGAGAAAAAAGATAAACACTCTCATATAGTTGAGCGGCAGTATGGTTCATTCTGCAGGTTATTTACCTTGCCAGAAAAGGTTTCTGAGGATAAAATCGATGCTTCTTACAAAGATGGAATCTTGAAGGTTCTTCTCCCTAAGACTGAAGAGGCAAAAATTAAAGAAATTGCTATTAAGTAAAGATTATAACTGAACTTTTGTAAAATTCAAATTATAGTGAAAAAGCCAAAATGATAAGCTGTGTATTGGTGTTGTTACCAACACACTTTTCTACTTGCAAAATTAATAAATACATGTCATTGCGAGGAGCGGAGCGACGTGGCAATCCAATCTCAAAATCTTTGCATTGATCATATTTGTATAAAAAAATCAAAATTTACAAAAGTTCTGATTATAATATAAATCATAATAATAATCATAGGCAACTCCTGGAAAAAAGGCGGTCTTTTAATTAATAGTGGTTAATGGACCGCCTTTTTTATTTATATAGTTCGGTTTGAGAAGAATTTAAATATATTTTTAAGTGCGTTTAGTTTTATTCTTTTGATAAGACATTTTCAATTTTTAGAGGATTCTCGATATTCCCTTACTTTATCAATGTCATTCTTTTTGATAGATATTTGTGTTTAGTTTTAAGGACATAGATATATAAACCTGATGAGACTGGAATGCCCGATTTGTCTTTTCCATCCCAATTTACAGAATAAGTGCCGGGGCTTAAATATTCATTCTTTAATCTTGTTACTTCCTGACCAAGTATATTATATATTATAATGTCTACATACTCTCTTTTTGGAATCTGAAAATCAATTGTTGTGTATGGATTAAATGGGTTGGGATAATTTTTAAAAAGTGTGTAAGAGTTCAATTGAATTTGTTGGTTATCAGCAATAATCGGCGTGGGGATATAATAGTCTGTTGAATATATCAACATTTTATAATTCCCAACATTCAAGTCCACTTCATAAATCAAAAGTTCTACAATACTGTCAGAATCAACATTTGCTAACCCAAAAAGGGCATAATCCAAGGAAGTGCTTGTCTTTTCTAAAAGCAAATCACCATTGCTTCCATCATGGACAGCCAGACTCTGCGTTGTTAATGTGTCGATATATTCCACAACGATATCTTTTATACCATTATTGTTTAAATCTAATGGGGAAAAATTGTAAGAATTTGGGAATGGAATACTTGCCCCAATAGAATCTGTCCATACCCAAGTGTGGGTATCATAGCAATCCCAGACTCCATAATAATTAACGGGTCCAACGTACTGTCCAAGCACAGGTTCGTATTTTTTATCATTATTATAATCCGTTAATCCTAATAATGTTAAAAGAGAAACAAATCCAGAATCGTAAAAATATTCTTTTGTCTCTGTATCATAAAATTTAACTTTTTCTGAGTTTCCCTGATAAACTATAAATATATAATCTCTGCTGCCATTGTTATTTATATCTCTCATTGGCAGCCAGTTAAAATTATTTGTCTCCATTTCAAGTGTCAATATTTTTTCTCGAGTATTATTATCCCACATCCCGAAATATTTACCATCTTTTAAAACGAAATAGTCATCAATAACGCTATTAACAGCAGATACTCCACCAGAAAGGGAATACGGTGGTGATTCCCACTCAAGGTAGATTATGTTTTCATCGAGATTGTTTTCGGGGATAATTGTTTGGCTTTCTGTTCTGATTGCTAAGAAAATTAAAAATAATATAAGATATTTTTTCATGTTTACCCCAATTCTTTTTATTGTAAAAATTAAAAATATTTAAAAAGAATATATATTAAATATATTTTTTAATCAAGGGAAATTTAAATTTATTAAAATTTATGACTTGGATTGTGAAATAAAATTGATTGCATTTATCTTAATAATTTTTATATTAAATAATCAATAAATTCAACTGGGATTAAGAAATTATGCTTACAAGAGAAAAACTTGCAAAGATGATAGACCATTCGCTGCTCAGCCCAACGTTGAGTGATAAGGAACTTGAGGAAGGATGCGAAATTGCTGTTAAATATGGGGTTGCTTCTGTTTGTGTAAAGCCCTTTCATGTAGAAAAGGCAGCATCATTACTATTTGGTAGTGAAGTAGCATTGGGCACTGTAATTGGATTTCCCCATGGGAGTAATATAACTAAAGTGAAGGAATTTGAAACTGAATTGGCATTAAAGGAAGGAGCAGTTGAGTTTGATATGGTTATAAATATTGGGGCTTTAAAATCGGGTAACCATAAACTTGTTCTTGAAGATATAAAATCAGTTGTTAGGGCTGGCGGTGGTAGAATCGTAAAAGTTATTCTTGAGAATTGTTATCTTACTGATGAGGAGAAGATACTGGGTTGTACCCTTACGATGGATGCTGGAGCGCAGTTTGTGAAAACATCGACCGGATTTGCACCAGACGGAGCAAAACTTGAGGATATAAGGTTGATGAAAAAGATAGTTGGGGAGAAAATCAAAATCAAAGCAGCAGGAGGGATTAGAACATTTGAATTAGCAAAAAAGGTTATTGAGGCTGGAGCATCAAGAATCGGAGCAACAAGAACAGTCTTTATCTTAGAAGGAGTGAGAGAATAATATGTAAAAAATTAAGATTAATTTTTCTATATTCTTTTCTGTTAATTTTGGTATTCTTATCATTTTTATAACGGTTCTTAAATATTTATTTAAATTCATTTAATTTTTGAATAGTATTAGTATCATATATAAATAAAAAATTTATCAAGGAGAGATTTTATATTTATGAAGCGGGAATTTATTATATTTTTCATTATTTTAGTTATGTCTTTTACAAATAGTTTTCCACAAGTGGAATTAAAGGAGTTTTTTGATAATTTTGAAAAGGGCACCGCAAAAAATTGGGAGCCAAACAATCCAGAAAACTGGGAAGTAATAAAAGAGAATAACAATCATTATTATCATCTTAAAACACCTGGGAAAATGAAAGGACCTATAAGAAAACCGGGTGCATTTTCATTAATAAAGGATTTGAATTTTACAGATTTTACGATGAGATTAAAAGCAAGGTGTTTACAATCTGTTAAAACAAGAGGACGGGATTTAATTCTGTTATTTGGCTATCAGGACCCGACTCATTTCTATTACGCCCACATTTCAAATTATCATGACAAAGTTCATAATTCTATATTGATTGTTAATGGTGAAGATAGAAAACCAATTCTGACTGGTGAAAGCATTCAAAGGTTGAAAGATAAAAAATTTCACAACATACGTCTCAGACGAGAAATTGAAAGCGGGTTGATAGAAGTCTACGTTGATGATTTCGATTTTCCGATTATGACTGCTGTGGATAAGACATTCATCTGGGGAAGAGTTGGTGTGGGTTCTTTCGATGATACTGGGGTGTTTGATGATGTTAAGGTTATAGGTAAAATAAAAAAATAATAATTGAAATAAATAAATAATTATTCGTAATGCCAAATGATACAATAATTTCATATTCAATATAACAAATAAAGAATAGATTTTAATTTGCCAATTCAAATAAAAGGAGGGTAATAGATGTCTGATATTAAAAATATGTCAAGAAGGGAGTTTATAGGCACAGCAGGTGCTGTGGGATTATCAATTGGTTTAATGAACTCGGGTTTTCCGAGCATAAAGCCAAATTACACTCCGAGTGAACTAATCAGGGTAGGCGTAATAGGAACAGGGAGTCGTGGGTGCAGACTAATTAGGTCCTTTGTTAATACCGCAAAAAATGTTAAAATAACTGCAGTTTGCGATGTTCTTTCTGCTCATCTTGCTGCTGGAAAAGAACTTTCTGGAGCCTCTGCAAAAGAATATACCGATTACAAGAAGTTGCTCGAACAGAAAGACCTTGACTGCGTGATTATAGCAACACCGCCTTATCTTCATGCAGAGATGTCGATTGCTGCGATGGATGCTGGAAAGGACGTATTTTGTGAGAAAACTCTTGCATATTCTATCGAACAGTGTAAAGCAATTGTTAATAAGGTGAAGGAAACAAAAAAGATATTTCAGGTTGGTCATCAGAGGAGATATAATCCAGTCTATACCAGAACTATGGAGATGATAAAAGAAGGTGTAATTGGTAAAGTAACAACGATACGTTCTCAATGGCACAGGAACGGAAATTGGCGCAGACCTTGCCCTGACCCTTCATTGGAGAGAATGATAAATTGGAGAATGTATAGAGAATATTCCTGTGGACTTATGGGCGAACTCGGCTCTCATCAAGTTGATGTTGCAAACTGGGTTCTTGGTAAAAGACCAATTAAGGTTGCCGGTTTTGGAGGAATTAATTATTGGAAAGATGGAAGGGAAACATACGATAATGTACACTTGGTATATGAATATCCTGATGGTGTTAGGATGCTTTATTCATCAATAACTACAAATGCTCACTTTGGCTGTTCAGAACAGATAATGGGTGATGAAGGCACAATTATATTAACAGAACAGGGTGGAGAATTTTTTAAGGAGGAAATTGCAAGAAAAGCACCAGAAGCTACGGCTTTTGGAACCGACAGGACTCACGAACTTCAGAAGTTTATCCTTATCACCGGAGCAACAATAAAACCTGAAGACCCAAGCACTCAAGAGGCAAAGAAAATTGCGATGGAAAAGGTCGACCCTACAAGCATCCAGATGCTGTCGTTTTTCGAATGCATAAGAGAAAACAAAGAACCTGCTTGCAATGCAGAGGTCGGAAGAGACGCGTCTGTTGCCATACATATGGGTATTAGGGCAATGAGAAAAAGTGAAATTGTTTACTGGGAACCAAGTTTTACTTAATGGTAATTTATATAATGAGTGACTAAATTTTAGGTTCTTTTCGATTTTCTTGGTCCGAGAAAAGAAAAATAAACATTTTTAATACTTTTATTGGACAATTCTAAATTTGTGTTTTTCCCCAGCAAATATTTATTTGTAAAATTTTTATAATACTGAAGAAGATAATTAATTACCCAAAAATTGCGATACAAAAAATATTGTTAGTTTTTATAATATAGGTTTTGGTTTGTTATAAAGACTATTACTGTGGGGACAACCATAGGGTTGTCCCTACAATTATAATAAAACTTTTCACTAATTTGATTAATATAATTTATTGATTATATTCATTATAGTCGTTCTATTGCAATTCTCAGGTAATTATATACTATAGTTATTTTAAATCTTTAGCATTGAGAGGCAAAAAATGTCTTGGACAAAAAGGTTTATCAAAGGTGTTTTTGCTTTATTTCTTGTATTGCTGGTCGGGTGTGCAGAGGAAAAAAAGGAGTCGCTTACAATTGACCA
>JABXJV010000491.1 GCA_013375355.1 Candidatus Helarchaeota archaeon | reverse complement strand
TAATAAATGTTGCATTAAATATTTTACTTGTGCCAAGATATACTTATTATGGAGCAGCATCAGCAACAATATTATCTTTATTCTTTGTTTTTATTGTATTTTACTTAGTGACATCAAAAAGACTCTATTTAAGATGGAATTTTATAAAAGTAAGGAGAATAATATTTGTTTCCTTAATTTCCGGAGGGATTTCTTATATTTTATATAATTATTTTAGTGATTTTTCAATTGAGTTTGTACGGTTAGTTTTACTGGGAATAATTGTTTTAATATTATTTGTATCCGGGCTTTATATTTTTTCGGTTTTTGAACCAAAAGAGACAGATATTTTAAAAGGAATTTATAGAAAAGTGCTTAATAAATTATAAAACAGATAATTTTGGCACAAAATAAATCCCTTAATATTGCAGACTATTTAATAAAAGGGAAATATGGTTGTGAAAGAAAAAAAGTTATTGTTAATTTCTACATTGAGTTTAGCAGTATTTTTTCTTCTAAGGCATTTTTTGTTTTATGACAGAGGATTGTCTTTTTTTGAAGAGGGATTATTTTATTACCTGTATGATTCTATTGCAGAAGGGAAAATGTTATATAGAGATGTATGTACATATACTGCTCCTTTGGCCAATTACTTTTTTGCTTTGGTCCTTAAACTTTTTGGGAGTGAATTATTGATTGTGAGAGCAGCCTCAATTGTTCTCACGACCCTTGGTTTGATAACTATATTTTTTATATTAAGGGAGTTTTTAAGTAATTTTTGGGCATGGATTGGTGCTTTGGTCTCATATAGTATGTATTATCTCTGGTGGTATAGTTATGGTTATGAATTTGGTTCTCTCTTTTGTTATCTTACGATTTTATCCGCGTATCTGTTTGTCAAAAAGAATAAAACGATATATTTTATTCTTATGATACTATGTTCGGTAGGTGCTACCGGATACAATCTAATTTTTCAGGGTATCCCTTTTGTATTTGCCATCCTTACAATGTTTATATTATTTCATAAAAGAGTAAATCATAAATATGCCATACTCTATTTAGGGAGCGTTGTCTTCATCAATATGCTCATTTTTTCTTTTTTCATTGTTAAATCTTCTTTCATCACAGTTTTATATAATTTAACTCCCTTTTTACAAGGTGAATCGTCAAAACAACCATTTAGTTTAGTAGGCAAATTTCCGTTTTTCAATCTTCTTGAACATTATAATGCTTATTTTCCTGAAAATCTCTCTCCGTCTTCACTCTATATTTTCTTAAAAGGATGGGTGTATATTTTTATATATTATATGCCCATTTTAAATCTTATTCTTTTTAAAGTGAATTATTCTAAAGTTTTTAAACAACTTAATTTCCCTTTACAGTTTTTGTATCTTTTACTTCTGTTTTATTCTCTTTTTTTATTGACCAGGCCCTATTTATTTTATCCAGTAGGGCATTCTGATGCATTTTTCTTTTCTCCTACAATCTTATTCTTTTACATAAATTCCTATTATGTTTTGAGGAACATTTGTAAACAATTTGACTTAAAATATGTAAATGCAATTAAATATTTCTTTGTTGCAGTAATAGCCTTTTTTTATCTAATAATTCAGGT
>JABXJV010000490.1 GCA_013375355.1 Candidatus Helarchaeota archaeon | reverse complement strand
TTGATATCTAGTGGTTTTATGTCATTGATTTCATCATTCATAAATAATACCAAATTTTGACAAATTAAGAATTATTGAAATTCGAGAATGTTAATAAAACAAAGTAATTTTCTTTAAAACTTTTATCTTTAAAATAAGCTCACATTAATTGTAATCTTTTTGATAACATCACTTTATATTTCTTCATATATCAAATTAAATTAGTAAAATTTAGCAATAAAATGAGGATATCCCTTAATGCCAAATTTATCAGAGAGCGGGAGTTTATCGCAAATTAATGAATTATTTCACAAGGCAAAGGAAGAAATAAACGAATCCAATTGGAATAGTGCAATAAATGCACTCAAGAATGCGGTAGAAATTAGTTTAGATAAAGAATTAAAAGAGTTTGAAGGAAAATCCTATTATAAATTAGGAGAAATTTATCAATTTATGGCAGATTTGCAAAAATCAAGGGAAGAAAACTTTAAAAATTTTAAGTTAGCAATGTCAAATTTTCAAAAAGCATACAGTATATTTATAGAACTAAAAAATGAAGAAAAAGAAAACGCAACATTAGGTTTTATTAGTCTAATAAAATATATCTCTGAAATTGAAAAAGGAAATGAAGAATTTTTATTAGAAAATGCAAAAGAAAATTTCAAGCAAGCCAAATTAACCAGTTTAAAAAATGGAAATTTAATAGATTCTTTAGAAATGGAAATTTTGGAGAGTAGAGCCTTAAGTCTTCTTATTGGTGAAAAACTCATTCGTATTGATGAAAAAGCCGATTTCAAACAATTTGCTTTAGAAGCTGAAAAATTAATTACGAATATATGGAAAAAAATAATGAATCAGCAAGATCTTTCTGAAATTTTTCTCTATTTCTTCTTAGCTAATGTTTTGGAATTTTCTACTTGGAGTATAATTTATTTACCAACAAAAGATCTAAATATAAAAGAATTTATAATCGAAATATTAAATCAATTAGGAGAATTTGTCAACAGATATGAAAATTCAAATAAAATAATTGCTCTATTTTACGGTAATGCAATTTACGCGTATCTCAATATGATTTTTGCTATACAACATGTACATAATCAGGTTGAACAAAAATTATTTTTTAAAAAAGCTCAAAAATGGATAAAAAAAGGAGAGGTCTCCCTAACAAAAATAAAAAACAATCCAGCCTTAGCATGTTTCTATTTCACAAGATTCACAACTTCGGTGTTTTTAATAGCCACAGGGTTTTTTACAAGAGATTTTAAACATGTATTGCAAGATTTGGATTTTAGTATTAACTCAGCATCATTGATATTTCCTAAAATAATGGTAATAAATATATTATTGTATACTGCAGGTATTATTTTGGCTGGTGCAAATAATCGCGCTACACCTAGTGGACAACGTGTTGATTTTGCTCAAAAAGCTCTACATCTAATTGATTTAGCAATAAGTGAAATCACAGTAGTTGAAGGATCAAGTTACAACATTCTAAATATAGATAGAGATGTTCTTACATGTGCAGCCCATGCAGTATTAGGAGATTTAATTAAAGATAATAAAACCAAATCTGAACACTTAAAAATAGCGTCTAGGATTTTTGAGAAAATAACAAATTATGATGATAGAAAAATAAATGACACTTATTTCTATTATCATATCTTTTTGTATTTTGCTTCTAGGACTGGACCCTTATTAGCTAGAAATTCAATAAATAACTCGGATAAAATCGATTTTTATAAAAAAACAATAGAACTTTTATTAAAAAGCAAAAAAATGATGGTACCTCTTTTTCATCAAGAGAATTTATTCTTAATCGGGGATATTTATCTTAAAATTGGAAAATTATCAAATGATGAGAATATATTAAAAAAATCTTATTCGGCATATTTAGATGCCAATGAATATTGTAAAAATAAAGGTTATTTTAATTTAGAGGGATCTGCATACGTAAATCTTGCTCAAATTGATGATAGGTTAGGAAATTTTAGTTCTGCGGCAGAAAATTATAAAAATGCAATCAGTTCCTTCGATAAAGCAATATTGACACTTACATATACAAATTTGGGTAAAAAAATTGAGAAATTAAAAAATTATGTTAAAGCTTGGAATATTATAGAAATCGCTAAATCTTACCATGCGAATGAGGACCATCATAAAGCACAATTGAATTATGAACAAGCGAGCCAGATTCTAAATAATCTACGTGAATATAAATTTGAGGCTCCATTTTATTTTGCATGGGCTTTATTAGAAAAAGCAGAACGTTTGAGTAAGCTAAATAATCATCAAGAAGCTGCAGCCACGTACTTGGTTTCCAAAAATAATTTTCAGGAAGCTATTGAAAATCTTAGGACAGCCTTAAGTAAAATAAGATCTTTTAAAGAAAAAGATCGAGTTTTAAAATTAATCCAAGTTGCAGAACTTCGAGCAAATTATTGTTCTGCACGCTATCAGATCGAAACTGCTAGATTAGAAAGCAAAAAAGGAAATCATTTATTCGCAGCCGAGCTTTATAATAAAGCAGGATCCATTTTTGAAAATCTTTGTCAGGTATTTAGAATTGAACGGGAGAAACAAGAGTTAATAGCTATATACTATTTATGTAAAGCATGGGAAAACATGGAACATGCAAATTTAGAACAAAAATCCTCAAGTTATGCAAAAGCTTCTGATTTATTTGAAAAAGCTTGCAATAATTTCCCTGAAAGTAGGATGAAAAAATTATCTTTAGGAAATTCACTTTATTGTTCTGCCTTGGAGTTTGGAGGTTTATTTGATAAATCATCTGATTTAGAAGAAAAAATTAATTTTTATAAAAAAATTAAAATGTTTTTAAGAGAGGCCTCAAAAAATTATCAAATGGGTGGGTTCGTACAAGATGCCAAATGGGCTTTAGCAACCACCACCTTCTTTGATGGAATTTGGCATCTTATTCTTTCGGATAATGAAATTGATTTCTCTAAAAAGAATCGATACCTGAATATCGCTACAACATATCTCAATAATGCTCTAAACATCTTTGATGAAGCGGGATATAATCAAAAAAGAGATGAGGTTTCAAATTACTTAGAAATGATTAAAGATGAAAAGGAAATTCTTGCATCTGCCTTAAACATTATTGAAAAACCTGCCATTTCGGAAAGTTCCATCGGTATTTCAGCCCCTTCTTGCCCCATAGAAATAAGCTCATCAGTAAATATTGGAGAGATGCAAAGAACAGATCTACAAACTGAATCAGAGTTGGATTGGAATAAGAGAATCCATCATATCTATTTTTTTATGCCAAATGGAATTTGTGTTTATGATCATTCTTTTAGAACAAAAGAAGAAGTTGAACCACAATTAGTCGCAGGTGGGCTAACAGGAATCTCTGCACTTATACAAGAAGTAACTAAAAGCCAAACTAAAGTAAAAATTGTTGAACAAGAAGAAATGACTATCTTACTCGAACATGGGAATTATACTAGTATTGCTTTAATAACTGAGGAAAACCTAATAACTTTACGTAATAAAATAAAGGAATTAATTAAAGATGTAGAAGACTTTTACCAGGAAGAATTTGAATCATTTTCAGGAAATTTAAGTCTTTTTTCAAAAATTGGAAAATTTGTTCAAAAAAAATTTGAAAATTAATTTAGTTATCAAATTATAAAAAAAAAGTTGAAATTAATTTATAAATTAATATCTTTGAAGACTTCGATTTCTCGTCCCCAACCTATTGAAACGATTTCATCCTTTGGGTTAACACTCCAAGGCTTTGTTTTATGTGTTATATCGAATGCTAATATAACAAAGCATTTTACTTCAAAACCTTTATCTTTAAAAAAGGTCAGAACTATTTTCTTTCTTTATTAGATGACTATTCTTTTATATTTTAAAAAAATCAATTATTTTAGGATAATTCAATGGGGACAAATAATGAATTTTGAAAAAGTTAAAAATTAAGTAATTTCCAGATTGATTAGTAAAAAGATAATACTTAGTATCATTGATAATAATTAGTGAAAAAAATGGTTGAAAAAATCGTAAAAGTAACCAACAAAGGCATGATTTCAATACCTGCAGGTATTCGTAAAAAGCATAAAATCAAAGACGGGGATTATATAATAGTAACAGAAGAAAATGGCGAAATAAAAATAATCCCCATTGAATCTGAAGAATCGCTAAGAAAAAAAGGACTTACTGTTGAGGAATTTCGTGAAATTTATAAGAAATCTCGTAAGGAAGATCTGGAGCTCGAAAGATAAATGTCTCGTGCTTGTTTAGATGCAGGAGTTATTTCTCTTTATTATCAAAAGGACCCCCCAAAAGACATCTTGGATTTGATGAGAAAAATCAAAGCTGGAAAAATACTCGCAACTGTTCCGAACGTAGTATTAGTGGAGGTTTTTAAACATCTTTGCGTGGCTGGTGGAAAAGATTATGCTGCTGGCAGCATTCGTTCATTTAAACACAAAATTAGCCCCCAATTGATGCATTTAACTCCTGAATTAATTTTGGATGCAGGACTTCTAAAATGCCAATTTCGTACAAAATTATCATATAATGACTCGATTGTTATTGCCACTGCATTAAAAGAAAAAGCCACGCTTCATACTACTGAAAAAAATTTTCCTAAAATACGGAATTTAAAAATATTCACTTACGATTTTTAATTATATTCTTCTAAAAATGAATGAGAAGATTTATCAATTGATTCTAAAGAAAATGAAGTAACAGATCAGAGGATAATTACTAAATGTCAGATTCATCCCAAAACGAAACGTCAAAAAAAATTAGGGAATTACTCCAGCAAGCAGAAGAGGAGAAACGTAAATATAATTGGGATAAAGAAATTGAAATTCTAAAACAAGTAGAAAAAATTAGTTTAGATGAAAAATTAAAGGAAATTGAAGCCGAGGTTTACTATAAATTAGGAGAGATTAATCATTTAGTCGCAGATTTCGAAAAAACACAAGATGAAGCCTTAAAAAAATTTCAATTAGCTATTTTAAGTTTTCAAAAGGCGTGTAAGATATTTAAAGAACTAAAAAAAGAAGAAAAAATAAACGCGTCTATGGGTTTTATTGAATTTATAAAATATAGAATCGAAATTGAAGAAGGAAAAAAGGATATCCTATTAGAATCTGCAAAAAATTATTTCAATCAAGCAAAATTAATTTATTTCAAAAATGGAAATTTAATAGATTCATTAAAAGTAGCAATTTTTGAAATTAGAGCACTAGGTTCACTAATTGGTGAAAAACTCATCCGTATTGAAGAAGATGTAAATTTCACAGAATTGGCTTCAGAAAATGTAAAAATAATAACAAATGTATGGGAAGAGATAAATAATCTGCAAGATTTTCCTGAAATCTATATTTATTATTTCCTATGCACTATTACGGAATTTGCTGGTTGGATTGGATCTTATTTACCAATTGAAGATTTGAATATTAAACAATATCACATCGATAATTTGAATAGATGTAAAGAACTTATCGATTCTTTTGAAAACTCAACAAAAATACTCAATAAATTTAATGCTTATTTATTTTACTCGTATTTCAGTATTACCTATGCCATATTTTATGTGAATAATCAATTTGAACAAAAAAAATATTTTAAAAGAGCCGAAAAATCTCTCAAGAAAGGGGAAATACTACTACCACAGATTAATTCTAATGCACTAATAGCAATATTTCACTTCGTTAGATTTATAATTTCAATTTTTTTAGCATATTTGGGTTTTCTTAGCAGAGGTTTTAAATATATTTTAGATGATTTAAGTCAAAGTATTGATTTAGCACCTTTAATATTTCCTAAAATAATAGCTGCACAATTATCATTATATGCATTGGGTGTTTTAGGGGTTAGTGCGGATAATCCTGCTATTCCAGATAGTCAACGCATTGATATTACTAAAATGTTTCTAGATTTAGTTGAATTAGCCAAAAATAAAATTCTTATGCTGAATAATCCAAATTATAAACTATTTATTTTATTTAAAAATACCCAATTAAGCGCAGGTAATTCAATATTAGGAAACTTAATTAAAGATAAAAAAGAAAGCTCAAGATATTTACAATCGGGATTTGAAATTTTTAACGAAATATCGAAATATAATTATCCAAAATATGAAAATACCTTTAATTATTATTCGGGATACTTAGTTATTGCTTCTAGAACTGGAATTAGGTTAGCCAGAAATTCATCAGAGATTTCAGAAAAATTAAATTATGTTTACAAAGCATTGGACCTTTTATTAAAAACTAAAAAAATGGCAGTAGGCTTTTGGCATATAGAAAATCTGTTTTTAATTGGGAATACATATTATCAAATAGGAAAATTAACTGACGATAATAAAATTTTAAATAAAGCTCATTTGGCTTATATGGATGCAATTGAATACTGTAAAAATAAAGGATATTTTAATTTAATGGGTACAGTTTATGTAAATATTGCTCAAATTGAAGATCGATTGGGAAATTTTCTTTCAGCCGCGGAAAATTATAAGAATGCTATTGATTCATTTGATCAAGCAATTCTAACCCTTACATATAGTAAATTAGGTAAAAAAATTGAGAAACTAAAGAATTATTTGCAAGCTTGGAACATTATTGAAAGAGCTAAATCATATCATACCCTAGAAGACCATTATAAAGCACAAATAAATTATGAACAAGCAAGTCAAATATTAAAAAATCTCCGTGAATATAAATTTGAATCTCCATTTTATTTTGCATGGGCAATGTTGGAAAAAGCAGAATATTTAAGTAAAAAAAATCAACATCAAGAGGCAGCCGCCGCATATATAGTTTCTAAAAGCAATTTTCAAGATGCAAATAAAATCCTTAATTCATACCTTGCCAAAAAAAAATCCTTAGAAGATATAGAAAGGATCTCAAATTTAATCAAGGTCGCAAAAATTCGAGAGCAATATTGTACTGCCCGTCACCAGATTGAAACTGCAAGATTGGAAAGTAAAAAAGGAGAACATTTAATTGCAGCTGGGTTATATAATAAAGCGGGGTCTCTTTTTGAAAATATATGTCAATTATTTAAAATTAAACGCGAAAAACAAGAATTAACAGCCATATATTATTTATGCAAAGCTTGGAAAAATATGGAGCAAGCGAATTATGAACAAAAATCATCCATTTATGCAATAGCTGCGGAGTTATTTGAAAAAGCTTGTAATAATTTTGCAGAAAGTAGAATGAAAAAATTATCATTAGGAAATTCTCTTTATTGTTCTGCCTTGGAATTTGGAGGTTTATTTGATAAATCATCTGATTTAGAAGAAAAAATTAATTATTATAAAAAAATTAAAATGTTTTTAAGAGAAGCTTCAAAAAATTATCAAATGGGTGGTTTCGAACAAGATGCCCAATGGGCATTAGCCACTTCAACTTTCTTTGATGCAATTTGGCATTTAATTCTCTCGGATAATGAGATTGATTTCTCTAAAAAGAACCAATATTTGAATATAGCAACAAAATATCTCAATAATGCTTTACACATCTTTGATGAAGCGGGATATAAACAAAAAAAAGATGAAGTTGTAAATTGTCTAGAAATGATTAATGATGAAAAAAATATTCTTACCTCTGCATTAAATGTTATTGAAAAACCAGCAATTTCTGAAAGTGCTGTCGGTATTTCAGCCCCTTCTTGCCCCATAGAAATTAGCTCTTCAGTAAATATTGACGAGATGCAAAAAACTGATCTACAAACTGAATCTGAGTTAAATTGGTCAAAACGAATCCATCATATTTATTTTATCATGCCAAATGGAGTCTCTATTTATGACCATTCTTTTAGAGTAGAAAAAGATGTTGAACCTCAATTAGTTGCCGGAGGGCTAACAGGAATTTCAGCATTAATACAAGAAGTAACTAAAAGCCAGACTAAAGTAAAAATAGTTGAGCAAGAAGAAATGCTTATCCTCCTCGAGCATGGAAAATATACTACTGTTGCTTTAATAACAGAAGAGAACTTAATGACCTTACGTAATAAATTAAAACAATTAATTCAAGATATAGAAGATTTTTATCAAGAAGAATTTGAAACCTATTCAGGAAATTTGAGTGTTTTTTCAAAAATCGGGAAATTTGTTCAAAAAATATTCGAAACTTAATAACACCATCAGATATACAGTTTTTATAATTGAATATCTTTAAAGACTTCTATATCCCTTCCCCAACCTATTGAAACGATTTCATCCTTTGGGTTAACACTCCAAGGCTTTGTTTTGTGTGTTATATCCAAAAGAATGCCTCTACAAATTTCCTCAACAGACATTTCCAAATCGTCAGGTGTTATCCATCGTCCTTCAGGATATTTCCAGTCAAACTTTTCTGTTTTATAGATCGCTTTCTTTTTAAGATTAGGCGGCTTTGCTTTAAGTGAGTGAGACGGCCATGGAAAACCACGGGTCCATGCGTTAATAATTGCATGTTCCCAAAACCCAGTTCCATCCAATAACTCTTTCAAAGTTTCCAGATTTTCTTGTTCAATGTGGTTTAAACATAGACGATTAGAACTTAAGAGACCTGCTAATCGTAGGATAAAATCGCCCCGACTCATATATAAAAGCATTTGAACCATAGATGGCCACGGGATATACGCGAACCAATAGTCAGGAAGACCGTAAGTTCTCTTGGCTGCGACTCCGTCCCATATCATTCCGATCATTTCGAACATACTCAATTCAACTATAAACCCTATTGCACCTGTCATCCAAACCATACACACACAATAGGGGGTCGTCGCCCATTGCGGAGTACGTTCATTTCTGATATCGCGAAGAACATCCGTTACTTGATAGGCGCATTTAGTAATATCTTTCGTATGTTTAAATGCATCTTTTAATTTAAACCCATATTTTAAATGGCGTCGCTCTAAAATTTCATCATCAGGACCTACTATCCACCAATCAACCGGTACTCCCGATTCCATGTGTCCATTTAATAGAAATAATAATTCTTGTTCAAGATCTGTGATAATGAAAAATGTCATATCGAGTGAATCCCCATAAAGCAATTTCATAGTCCCTTGTGTTAAATCTGCACGCAATGGGAGAACGGGAGGAAAAATCATCCACGCTAATCTTTTATCCGGGTGTTGGATAACCCCATCTAATACATCTCTTGCAGTAAGAATACTTTCATCTAATCTAGTTCTAAAAACATCATATAAAATTTCTGTTGATGCACGAGGTAAAATCACCTCAAATAATTCTTGGTATCCCAGAACTTTATATAAATTCCATATATGACGGGAAAGAGGGATATATGGTTTCGTAATCATATCATCCGGTAAATCCCCATATTTATAATTACCATTAGACACTGAAATCCCTCCAGAATTGGTATTTTTCTAGAGCATAAAATTTTTCAAATATTTGAAATTTCAATCATTACAAAAATGGAAAAAAAAAGGTAAATTATTTTATAAACGAATATCTTTGAAGACCTCGATTTCTCTGCCCCATCCAATAGAAACAATCTCATCTTTTGGCTCAAGACTCCATGGTTTCGTCTTATGTGTGATATCAAAGAGTATCCCTTTAGTCATCTCCTCAACGGTCATATTTAAATCGTCTGGATTTATCCACCTTCCCTTTGGATATTTCCAATCAAATTCTTCCTTTGCATAAGTAGATTTCTTTTTTAAATTTGGACCTTTTGCTCCCAATGATTGGACTGGCCATGGAAATCCTGTCTTCCAAGTATCCACAAATGCTTTTTCCCAAAAATCGGTCCCTTCAAGAACTTCTCTTCCTATATCTTGCATTTCTTGTTCAATATGATTTAAACATAAACGATTTGAACTTAATAATCCTGCCATTCTTAAGATAAAATCTTCGCGTTTCATATAAAGAAGCATTTTAATCATCGAAGGCCAAGGAATATAGGCGAACCAGTGATCTGGTAAGCCATAAGCTCGTTTTGTTGCAACTCCATCCCAAATCATACCGATTAACTCAAACATAGAAGGTTCAACGAGAAAACCAGCAATTCCACTCACCCACACTGTACAGACCGAATATGGAGCCGTTGCCCATTGAGGAGTTCGCTCATTTCTTACATCTCTTAGAATATCTATAACTTCAAGACCACATTTAGTCATATCTTTTGAATGTTTAAAGGCATCTTTGAGTTTAAAGCCGTATTTTAAGTGACGCCGTTCTAGAAGGTCATCCTCGGGTCCTACAACCCACCAATCAACAGGTACGCCATTTTCGATATGACCATTTAACAAAAATATTAGTTCCTGGTCAAGATCTGCTAATGCATAAAAAGTCATATCAAGCGAATCACCGTAAAGTAATTTCATTGTTCCTTGTGTTAAATCCGAGCGTAAAGGAAGAACAGGAGGAAAGATCATCCAAGCTAATCGTTTGTCAGGGTTTTTAATTGTACCATCTAATACATCTTTTGCAGTAAGAATACTTTCATCTAATCGAGCTTTAAAAATATCATAGAGCATTTCGGTTGAGAGGTTAGGGAGAGCTTCCTCTATCATATCCTCGTAACCAAGCTCTTGATACAATCTCCATATGTGTCTGGATAGAGGAAAATAGGGTTTTGTTATCAGAGTGTCTGGCAAATCTCCATATGTCATTCTTTTTTCGTCAGACATAAAATATACCTCTTTAAAAGGGACATCTTTAAAAGGGAGCTACCTTGAATTGACCCTTTTTTAACTTATGCCATCCGCCAGTTAAAGCCCAATATAACTTTATAATCATAAAAAATCCTATTACTCCACATTCTATGACTGTCAATACGGTAACTGCTGTGATATCAAGTTGGTAAATTAAGCGGAAAAACAAGTTAAATAAGAATGCATAACATTCAAATGCCATACCTGCAATGAAAATAGCTAAAAGATCTTCAGATAACATCGCACACCAAGAGGCAATTATCGTGAGAATCGCTATTCCGACTAATAGTAACAGTGGATCTATAAAATCTATTGCGATTGGAGGTTGTATAAATGCAAATCCAATTTTAAACATACTATCACCTACAACAAAATAGTTCCAAAATTTATTACCGTCCAGAGCGCCGAAAAGGGCGTTATTTTTGTGTTTCCTTTTAGTAAAGAAAATGCTACATTAATTAATGCTTTTAAACGAACATGTATTGGTCCCACAATAAGGGTTCCGAATTTTCCGACTTCCCACTGGCTTGAAACATATAAATTAACATTAGCCATGGGGTGAACCCAATCCTTCCAGTAAAGATAATTCGTTCTATTACACTTCGGACATTTCTCTATCGTTTCTTCAACCCTATCTAATAGGATTGATTTAACGTCTCCTTCTGGAACATCAAATTTCACTTTTTCTCTTGGTAAGTCCTTCCAAGTCCCCTTCCAACCACATTTTTTACATTTTAACATTGGTGTAGGATATGACTCATATCGCACCCATTTTTTTGGTTTGCCATCAACTTCTAGTTCTTCGAAGAAAAATACTACTGCTTCATTAAAATTCATGAGAGTTAATTGTACTACTTTACCAAACATCCTATTCATAACTTTTCTTTGTTCACGATCTTCCTTAGCTTCTAAACCTTTTATAAACATTTCAGCAATAACTTCTAGTGCACTTTTCATGAATTATCCCTTTTTCTTTCTTTTTTAAGAATAATTTAAAATTAAGATTAATTCAAAAGAATTTTTGAATTTTAAAAATATTTTTCTATACAATATTTTTGATACATTAGAAGATAATTTAAATAATTAATATCATTTTTAAGTTCTAAATAAAAGAATTCGATAATATGTATGAAAAAAATTAACAGGGAAAAAAAATGAGCTCAAAATATGAAGGTTTTCCAGCAGTTGCTTACTCGGGATTATGGTTACTTAAAACCTTTGGAAAATTAAGAAGACAATTTCCAGATTTAAAAATAGATATTGTTTTTTTTGTTACTGATGCCCCTCCAGCGACCTTGATTAAAATTGATAAAGGTGATTTTGAAATAGAATTATTAGAAAATGTAAAAGATGTTAAAGATTTAGATAATGTCGAATGTGATGCTTATCTGGCTTTATCAACAGATGATATATTGGGAGGCATTAATAGCATTATAGATGGTGTGGCGGAAAAAAGAATTAAAATGAAAAATCCTAGTGCATTAGGAATATTAGGAAAAATTTTATCGGTGTTGTAAATGGCAAAAGAAGAAAAAATGTCTGCTCTTGAAAGGATATTGACCGTATTAGAAGGAAAAATCCCGGATAGAGTTCCTAGTTTTTGCTTAGGTGGAGATTTTGAATTTGTTAATAATTTCATGAAATCCCCATATGCTCTTACTGATGAAGATATGGATCAATTAGATAAAGATAGAGTGTCATATGCTATTCCATTTATACATGCTATAATGGCTAAATTTTCTCCAACTGATATATTGCCAGGTGGTCTAGATGCGAAAGTTGATATGTGCTGGCAAACAGTTGGAGGCTTAGGATTAATGAAAATGGAGCATACAGATGAGCTCCTTCTTGCTCACGGAGGGTTATTCAAAGTAGTAGTTCGTGATAATGGTATCCCACACTTTTGGTACATAGGTCCGGGACTTTTGAAAAAAGAACATATTGAAGCCTACTGGAATAAAGGAAAAGAAATGAAACCAGATAAATCAAATTTTAGAAATTTATCAAAAATTCGAAGAAATATGCTAGATAAATATGATATTGTAGTGTCCCAAGGAATACCAGGACCATTTGAAAATTGTATATTTGGTATTGGACATGCAAATTTTGCTCGTTTTGCAAGAAAATATCCAGACTTTCTTCAACAACATATAGAATTTCAATGGGAAACATTTGAAGAACCGTCATTAAAGTTATTAATGAAAACTAAGCCGGATATTGTCATGTGTGGGGATGACTATGGTTATAATTCGGGTCTGCAGATTCATATTAAACAATGGCGTCAGTTTATCAAACCCATACTAGCAAATTATGTAAAAATTGCGCATGATGGGGGAGCGAAATTTGTTATACATAGCTGCGGAGATATTCACGAAGTTTTTCCGGATTTTGTTGAGATTGGAATTGATGGTGTGGAATCATTAAAACCAAAAAATAATGATCTAAAGATGTATAGAGAAGAATATCCTGAAATAACCCTCATTGGAACAATTGATGATTCTGAACTGTTAAAATATGAGTCACCTGAATTCATTAGAAATTCGGTTAAAACGAGTATTAAAACTTTGGGAAGAAAAGGAGGATACATTCCAGGTCCCACTAATTTTCTTCTAGATCAACCGCCGGAAAATATTGTTGCACAATTTAAAGCAATACAAGAATTTGGGAAATATTCTTAGGTGCTTAGTTTGACAATAAAAAATGTTAAAGATGTCTTGATTGATCTTGACATTGAAGAAATAGTAAATTTAATTCAATCGGAATTAGATGAGGGTATAAATCCCCAAGAAATTATGAATGCGCTTACTGAGGGAATGAATGTAATAGGAAAATTATATGAGGATCAAGAGTATTATCTAGCAGAATTAGTTTTGGCAGGCGAAATAATGAGGCAAGCAATGAAAACTCTAGAACCACATTTAAAATCAGATGTAAAAGGGTCGGGAAAAACGATTGTTGCTACAACTGTAAGAGGAGATAATCACGATATAGGTAAAAATATTTTAATTACTATGTTAAGGTCAAACGGTTTTAATGTTATTGATTTGGGAATGGATTGTCCAGCGGATAAGATTGTTAATGCAGTAAAAGAATCTGGAGCGATGGTCCTTGCTTTAAGCTCCCTTCTTACTATGTCAATGGAGGAAATTTCAGTCGTTGATAAGGCTCTAAAAGATGCAAAGCTTAGGGATCAAGTAAAGATTATTGTAGGCGGTGCACCTTTAAATTTAAAACTCGCAAAAAAATTAGGTGCAGATGCTTATGCCGAAGATGCAGTTAGTGGTTTAAGAAAAATTATGGAATTGTTTGATTAATCAGAATTAAAAAAAAAAGAATAAATTAGGTATTTATTATTTTTATTTCTCAATTGATTTTTTAGAAGTCGGAGTTTTAATAATTTTTTTAAGCTCTTTGATAGTTTTATTATTATTAATTACAATTACTACCAATATTAGAAACATCGCCCCAAAGCCAGCAATAATTCCAAGACCCAATGGCGATAACAAGAAGCTGGAAATATCTCCACCGCCTTGTTGTCCAATTAAATATACTGGTGATTCTTCAGAAGGTGTCTGTGGAGAGCTGGGGGCTGATTTCTTTGAATACATGATTTCCGAATCTGAGCCCCATTCACCATTAGTGGCATCTCCCCAGACTACATGCACGTTTCCATTGCCATCGATTGCGATGTCAGGATAAAGACTAGAACCATCATTCCACCCAGTTGCATCATCCGAGATAACTGTTGCATTAGACCAGCCAGCACCAGTGCGGTTTGCATACATTATTTCGAGGTCTGTTCCCCATTCACCAACACTATCTGTATCATCATACCAGACTACATGCACGTTTCCATCGCCATCGATTGCGATGTCAGGATCATAACTAGTTTCAGTATTCCACCCAGTTGCATCATCCGAGATCACGGTTGCATTAGACCACCCCATCGCAGTATAATTTGCATACATAATTTCTATATCCGTTCCCCATTCACCAATAGTCCAATCCTCCCAGACTACATGCACGTTTCCAGCACTATCGATTGCGATGGCAGGATACCAACTATCACCATTATTCCACCCAGTTGGATCATCCGAGATCACGGTTGCATTAGCCCAAGAAGTACTTAAGGAAAAAATGTTTTTGTTATCAACCGAAGATACTGTAATAAAAGCATCAAATCTAGGGGTACTACCAATAATAAATAATAGCACTATGGAAATCGCAGTAAATTGGATTATTCCTTTTTTAAATTTCATAATATCCCTTCAAATAATGAAATTTTTAAATTACAATTGATAAAAAAATTACTAAGTTATATTATCAATAAATAATGACCTAATTATAAATCAAATCAAATATTAATATTTAATTGGATAACACCAACAAATATAATAAAAAATTCGCAAGATATAAATTTTATACTTAAAAAGGGGTAAATTTGCGCATTTCTTCATAAATAATAGATTGTTTAACAGAAGGTACTCTTGTTAAAGGTTTAAAATGTCCTTCACCTTACTTGTATTAGTTAGTTAAGATTAAGATTGGCAAATAGTCATAATTATTAGTCAATGGATTTAAAATCTCATTTATTCTGTAATTAATTAACTAAAAATTTAAATATTAGAAAAATATAGATTTCTATAAATATATTGTAGATATCTACAAATCACAATTAATTAGTTTAAAAAACATTATACTTTTTGGAGATGAGTTTTTGCAATTAGAAGCCTTAGATGATAAAGAATTAACCCCAAAACGTACGATTACTGAAGCATATAAAACTATTCCTGATACTGTTTATACTAAGAAATGGGTTCCACTTATTCCTCACCTTCTATGGGCTTTACAATTTATAGATTATGACGATTTTGAGCGTGATTTAAAAGAGGGCATTTCCGAACGTGCTGGACAAACTCTTGCAGACCGTATGGAGGAATTTGATGTAGACGATTTTGATACCTCTTTTTTAATGTCTACTGCCGATAATATTAAAAGAAAGTCCGAAACGATGATCCCATGGGGATTTCCACCTAACATGACGATAAGGGCAGATCTGCACTCCTCCAGCAGTATCATGATATATGGGCCATCACATGATATCAGTTTCTGCGGTATCAATGATATAACTCGTGAGATCGAGTTCGCTTTCAACATTCATATGGAAGACGGAACGCCAGTAGATAGGTGGTGGATAGCTGGTGATGATGAGCTGTTTAAGAGGAGACATATGAAATTAGGATATAAATTAAAAGAAATGCCACAAAAATTCGACCATATTTCTGAGGCAGCCAATAGAATTCGGGATATAATGATGGATATTCGAAATGAACGAACACCACAATGGGCTCACGCCTCTTATGCGGTCTGTTTCGTATTCATTGCTGTTGGAATCATCACACCCGTCTCTAATTACGATGCACTAGGCCAACTTTGGGATGGGGTCAATGCTGAAAATGTATACAAGCTACCGCACCCTCTTTTCGGCTATGAGCCTTGGCCTTCTGTTTTAAATACAATGTTTGCTTTGAAACGGTCCCAGTGGTGCACATCACTGTCAAGAATGTTATCTGGTAACTTACTTTACATGCAACCTTTTGGTAGGGATATGATGCAAGAATTAAAAACTCAGGCTCCAGAACAGTTTGATCGTATGCTTTTAATGATAAGCTATCAATTAAAAAAGCTGGGTATACCCCTACCCTCTCAAACGGCGAATGTTATCCCTCCAGAATATGATCCGGTAAGAGGGGAATGGAAAACTTTAGATTTTAAATTCCCACCAGGTCCTCGAGTATTTTATGAGGATTTAGACCTTTCATTCGATGAAGCGACTTCGGGTGTACTTTTTAATATAACTCATAAGTCAAAAATTGATAAAGTCACCCGAGATCATATAATTTCAATCGGTCTCGGAGAAGATACAAAATACTTAAAACCCGAGGGGTGGATGGAAGAAGAAAAGCGTAAAAAACGAGCCAGAAAAAAGGTTAAGAAGATCCGAAAGATAATCAAGTATAAAAAGACTCCCTAATTTATTAGTTTCCTTCTATTACAAAATAACTTTTTTTCAATTGGGAGATGAATATTTGAAATTAGAAGCTTTAGATATTTCTGAATTAAAACCGAAACGGACAATAACTGAAGCATATAAAACTATTCCCGATAACCTTTATACAAAAAAATTCATTCCACTTACTCCAGGGGTGCTCTGGATTCTACAATTTATAGATTGGGACGAATACGAATCTTTTTTAAAATATGACATCTCAGAAGAAGCTGGACGTGTCCTCCATGGTAGAATGGAGGACGGAATTGCTTTAGAAAAAGCCATTGAAGAGGGTAAGATCACGCGAAAGTCGGAAACGATGGTTTATTGGGGTTTCCCGCCCAGTTTAACAATTAGGGCAGACCTCCACTCCTCAAGTAGCGTAATGATATACGGTCCTTCCCATGATATAAGTTTCTTAGGTATAAATGATATAACGCGTGAATGTGTGCTTATGTTTAATATTCACATGGAGGACGGGTTTCCAGTAGATTGGTGGTACGCATATGGTGATGAGGATTTTTTTGATCGCAGACACATGAAACTAGGCTATAAACTACGAGAAATGCCCCA
>JABXJV010000489.1 GCA_013375355.1 Candidatus Helarchaeota archaeon | reverse complement strand
TTTTATTTGCAAGCATTTGCCGTTTTTATGGTGATTTTTGTGATTTATCTCGATGCACTGGACGGATATGTAGCAAGGAAATTTAAGGCAGCATCTGAATTTGGTGCATTATTTGATATTGTAGGAGATAGAATTGTTGAAAGTGTATTCTGGATTTATTTTGCATATACCGGAATGATAAGCTTTTGGGTCCCAGCGATTGTTATTACAAGAGGTTTTTTAGCAGATAATGTAAGGGCTTTGGCTTTCAGGAGTGGTCAAACTCCATTTGGAAAGAAGACTATGATGAAATCAAAGTTCACAAGATTTTTAGTTTCTTCAACGTTCAGCAGAGGTTTTTATGGAGTTACAAAAGCTATTTTGTTCACATATTTAGGGGTATTAATATTTTTGAATACCGGGATTGAAAAATTTGGATGGTCAATAAATCAGGATTTTGTTGGGACTTTACATTTATTTTCGGATATATTAGTTTATATAACTTTATTTATGTGTATCGTAAGAGGACTTCCAGTTTTATGGGATGGGAAAGAAATACTATTCAGTAAAATCTATCCACGAACAATAGATATAATCGATGCAAAAAGCAGCAATATTTGATTTAGATGGAACTCTTATACCAGGAAAGAGCACAGAGATAAGGTTCATTGAGCATCTCTTCAAAAAAGGAGAATTAAATCCTATCGATATTCTATGGTATCTTTTAAGATTCCTCCAAAATATTGGACGATGGAATCGAATGGTTTCGCAAAACAAATATTACCTTAAAGGAAAATCTTTTGAAAAATTAAGCAATATTGCAAACGAATTCTTCCTGCCAACAGCAGATAAACTTGTTCCGGGAGAAATGAAAAGAATAATTCAGACTCACAGGGAAAATGGCGACCTGCTTATTATTATCTCCGGAACATTAAATTTTATATTGAATATATTTTCAAATTCATTTTCTTTTGATGATAAAAAAGGAACAGAACTTGAAGTTAAGGATGGAAAATTTACGGGCAAACTTTCAGGAATTCATCCCAGTAATAATGGAAAAGTTGTAGTACTTAACGAATTTGTGACTAAATACAACATCGATCTGGCTAATTCTACAGCATACGGAAATCATTATGGAGACAGGTTTTTAATGGAAATGGTTGGAAATCCGATTGCGGTGAACCCTGATAGAAAACTATTAAAATATGCAAAGAGTAAAAAATGGAAAATTCTTGAAATACGATAAATGAGAGAAATTTAATTTGTAATTAAAATCAAACAATAACCTTTTCAATATCAATTCGATTTAAATCTGCAATCCCGAGTTTGTATTTGTTCTGTGCTGTTGCAATATGAATTGGGGGAGGATATAGAGGCCAGTCTTCACCCTTAATTTCTCTTCTTTTTTCTTGAATCATCTTCAAACA
>JABXJV010000488.1 GCA_013375355.1 Candidatus Helarchaeota archaeon | reverse complement strand
ACATTAATCCTTAAAAAATAATTCAATTTTTAGAAAAAAAACAAGATTAAAAAAGTATAATTATTTAAAATAATTAAATAGCATATTTTTAAGAAACGATGTATTGTTAATCAAATCCAGAGGGTTTCGGATACTCTCGCCCAGATATGGAGAGTTTCTGAGCCGCTCCGGAGGTTAGAGAGAAATGGATCAATTAGGTGTAGAAATTATAAGGCTTTTAAAAGCATTAGTTAGCAGCGTGAATGAACTATCTCAAATGGTTAAGCAAAATAATGATTTGTTAATACAAAATCAAAATCTAATTCATCAAGCAATTGAGAAAGCTGGTTCTGGAAATTTAGGTAATATATCTGAGAGTATGCGAGATTCAGTTGAATCTTTACAGAAAGGGATTCAAATTTTGGAATTGCATCGTGTACTTCAAGATGTGCGTCAAATGATGGGCATGGTATCTACAGGCACAGTTAAAGCCCCTCCAAAAAGCCAAACCCAATCCACTCAACCTAGTCAATCAGGGACATTGCCACCGCCTCCTCAAACTGGAACCTCCCCTCAACCTGCACCTTCATCTGGTAAAGATGAAAAGGATAGTCTTTTAAAACCTTCTGACCTTTTCGGGTAAGCTTTTTTCTAATAATTTTTTTTCCTCTTATGCTATAGAGAAATTTTAAAAAATATAGAGCAAAAGGAGGAAGCATAAGATGGATAAAAATCAACCAGTTGGAAGAGCAATATATCAACGCGAGTGTATTTTAAGACAAATTAATGAAGCACTATTTCAAGTCTTGGGTTTTAGACGAACTAAGCCAAATTCGTCCATTGGTTTCGCGATATTTGGACTAGGCAGATTTAAACCTGACCTTATTTTAACAAAGGATGAGTGCTTATTAATAATCGAATTAAAAGCGTATTATAAAGATTGGATCTGTGCCGAGCCCGAAATAGCACAAATTTTGAAATATGCGGTAAAAGTAGGAAATGAAAAAGGGGAGTTAAAGAAATTTTCCCCAAAAAAATTCCTGTTAATAACTTCAGGATCATTAGTTTCTTATAAAAAAGTTGGTTATTTCGATAAAAATATAGATTTCGAAAGGCAGTCTATTAGTCCAATGATTGAAGATCGCTATAAAAGACTGTTAGATGGATTAGAAGAGCCAATATCTATTGATGATCGAGAAGCGGAAAGAAAGTACAAACGTATATTAAATAAAGCTAGGAAAAGTAAAAACTTTTTACGTTTAGATATATTGGATCAATTGCCTATTCCGCCTTACGAGATAATTAATCTGGAAAGTTTACAGAATTATTTAACAGAAGAAGGAGAAATATCTATTGGACTTATTTCAGCACCTAATTTCCAACGGATTATTGAACAGTTAAATAAACCCATAATCCTTGAGCAATTCAAGAAACTCCGAAATACTCCATTGGAGGAACTGATGAATGATATTAGTATTTTTAATTCATTAGGTTTTTGGGAGGAATGTAAGACATGCAAAGAGAATAAACCTCCATATTATTATTGTAAATATGATTGTGAAATTGTAAGATTAACGAAATAGACCTTTTAAGAATATTATATTAATGATAGATCATCATCTTTTCGAATCCCCAAAAGTATTAAACATTTAACTAACTCATTTATTTCTTTAATTTCAATTCTTAACCTACAGATTCGGACATTACCATATTTCTTTTCTTGGACAATATCGTGGTTGGGTCATTATTATAATATATTCAATTGTTGGAATTTTAGGGAATCAATGGGCAATTACCGAAACAGTTAAGTCAATGATTTTTTATGTCTTAGCGTTCGAAAATTCTACTGGGATATTTATCGCATTAACTTTTTGGCCAGATATTGCATTATATACAGAACGGATTGTTATTTACATAGTTGGTCTTTGTTGTATTATCGGATCATCAGTTCTTGGAACAATTGCTTTGATAATAGTTCGAAAGATAAATAAAATTTAATCTCACTTAATTGAAAACAAAATTGGTGTAGTTAATTATGGAATCTAAAATGGAAGAAAAATGCACTAAATGTGGTAAAACAGGTCCACTAAAAGAGGTCTTGTTGTATTGCAAAATTTGCAAAAAGTTTTACTGCTATGATTGTGTCATAATAACGGAAGGAGAGAGAAGTTATGCTCAATATGTAATTACTACATATTATGAGTGTCCAGAGGACTTAGAAATTTTACATAAGGATTAGTAAAAATTCAAATTTGTATCCTAAAATTCATTATTTTGTATCCTAAAATTCAAATTCGTAACCTAAAATTCATCATTTTGTATCCTAAAATTCAAATTCGTGTCCTAAAATTCAATATTTCGTGTCCTAGAATTCAGATTCATGTCCTAAAATTCATCATTTCGTATCCTAAAAATCAAGATCGTATCCGATACAATATACTGTTCTTTGGGGGATATCGGTGTATGCCGCTTTTGAAGAGCGTTTTTTATATTTTATATTTTTCCGCTAGAGGGTTGGATGTCCGAAGGTAGAAGATTTTCCAATCCTTTCTTTCTAATTTCCCTGGGTGACGGAACAGATAATTTTAATTTGAGTCTTTTGAAGAGTTTATTAATCTGCATAGAGTGAAATCCATCCTTTAATTTTTCATACTTCTTTTTGCTATAATAGTCGTGTTTACGCAAATAACTAAATAAATCCACTATTTGGAACTTCTTGTACTGTTTTTGATAAGTTCGGGTGAAATTCTCCCACATAATTAATTTCTTTTTTTCGACTCTTTCCAATTCTTTTTGCACCAATTCAAGGAAATAATACATTTTGAGAGCGGCAACGTAATTATCTTCTAGTAACGCATATACAAATTTATAATAATTTGGTAATTTAATGTGAGTAGACCAATAATCGGGAATGTGTGAAAAGACAGTGGAGCTGGGGCAGCGTTTATCGCCAGTTACGGGGGGAAGCACTCCCTGTGGGTTTAATATTATGGGATAGGATCTACAAGTTAAGGGGCGTTGCTTATAAATAATACATTTGTCTGAAATATAAAATGGGCAATTATCACAGACTAGAATATATGTTACGGTAAAAATTGCTTTGAATTTTTTACAAAAATACCCAAGAAGCGGAAAAAACCTTATTTTCATAGAATGTTTTTTGGCAAGTTTAATAATATCCTCTCGTTCCAAAGCATTTACCATTAAACCTCGATCGTGGACGGGATACCCGACTGCTGAGGAATCTGCGTTAACCATGGGTGCTGGGAGGGGCAGATGAATGTTTTTTTTACTAATATCTTTACAGCACTTACCACAATGAGAACATGAAAATGGTTGTATAGTCAATTAATTTTCCTCACTGGTTAAGACTTTTTAATTCTTCCTGATAAAACTAGAATTTTAACTTTTTGTACAATATTAATTATATTAATACCGGCATTATTTCATTCCCCTTTCCATCATCATTTTTGGAAGTATTTTTTATATTTTTTATTGCTTCTTTTGATAGTTGATAGTTTATTCAAAGCTTTAATATGGTTAGGTTCAAGTTTAACGACTTCCTTAAGACATCTTATAAGATTTTTCATGTCATTCAAATTACCATAAAGATTTGAAAGATTATACCAATCTTCAACTGAATTAGGATATATTTCAACGATTTTTTCACTAATCTTAATGGCTTTTTTATAATTTTTTTTGAAGTAATGGGCATATCCAATATTTCTCAAAGCCTCTTTAAAGTGTGGATCTATATCAAGTGCTTTTTGACAAAATTCGAGGCTTTTATCATATTTTTTAAGTTGATTATACGAAAATCCAATAGTATTCCAAGCTTCTCTATCTTGAGGGTCCAATTCTATCGCTTTCTGACTATATTTAATCGCTTTTTTGTATGCTCTATTATTACTACAGGCAATTCCTAATCTAATCCAACCTTTCAAAAATTTTGGGTTTACTTTAACAGCTTTTTCTAACGCTTTAATTCCTTTTTCTGGATTATTGCCAATATTAAGCATTCCTAAATGAAACCAAGCCTCTTCATTATCAGGGGCTAGTATTATTGCATTTTCGAAAGATTTAATTGCTTTTTCAATATATTCTACCATTTCTATTGCTTTTTTTTCATCACTTTTATTTATAATATCTTTGAAATTTTCCTTTAAATTTTCCTTTAAAAGACCATTTCCATCTAAAACACCTGTTTTTTCTTCAAACTCTAGACCCATTTGAAACCACTCTTCAGCTGTTTTCGCTTCTTTCTTCTTTGGCCGATCTTTTAATTCTACGGTTTTCTTGAACGGTTTACTCCTAGTTATGTATACCCTCTTTCTAATTTTCCTAGGTTCTATTCTAGTTCTTTCTATTGCATTTATTTTGGATAGCATTTCCGCCTTCATTTGTGGATCAAAATTGCCGATAGATTCAGCCGCTTTTTGAATGTCTCCTAGTTCCATATAAGCTGATGCCATTTGGAGCCACGTCATAACATTTTGATTATCGATCTTTAGTGCTTTCTTACAACATTCAATAACTTTTTTATAATTTTTTAAATCCTTGTACATATATCCCATCCAAATCCAAGTACTACTATTTTGAGGGTCAATTTCGGCAGCTTTCTTAAAACATTCAATCGCTTTCTGAGGATTTTTTAACCTAGTGTAAGATTTTCCCATGTTAAACCAAGCATTATTATTTTGAGGGTTTATTTTAACATCTTTCTTGAAACATTTTATCGCTTTCTTGCTACATTTAATCATTTTTTTATCGTCCATAAAAGGGCCACGAGAATAAAGATCTCCCATTCTAAACCAAGCCATACTATATTGCGAGTCGATTTTAACTGTTTTTTTATATAATTTAATAGCTGCTTTAATATTTCCCCGAAGTCTTATTATTAAACTCCCGCTTTCATCAACACTTTTTTGATAATATTTCTCTGCAATTTTATAAGATTTTAAAGCAGTTTCTTTCTTATTTTTTTTTTGCATCTTCATCCTCTTGTTAAATTCTTGGTCTTTGGAATTTGTTTTCCCCCAAGTTCTTTGTACTTTACAATTTATTATAATTAATTATGATATTTATAATCATTTAATTCTAACCACTTTCGGTATCACTTTATAAATTCTCCCGCATTCACATTTAAACTCGTTTGAATGATTTGTTCCATGTTCCCTTAAAAGCCTCCCACATTGACATTTTAAGTTAAATTGCCAGTCAAAATAAAAATAATTTACTTCAAAGTCCATAATTTAATGATTTTTATCGTTTTTAAAAAATTAAATAGACTTTATGATAAATAATAAATAACCCAAAAAATAAAAATCGGGGGTAATAACATGAAAAAAAACATTTTGGGAGCAATTACTATCATTGCTCTTATGTTAGGAGCTTTTGGTCTTACATTCGGCTATTTAGCGGTAACAAAGCCAGAAACTATGAACCCATTGATATTTCTATCCCAAATACCTAAAGCAGAAGATGATAATGGTCAAACTCCCCAATCGACTGATACAGAAACTATCTATGTTGAAGAAATTGTCTTTACTATTTTCTTCAATATGCTTAAATATTAGTTTGGATAAAATTATTTTATATATAGGGTGGTTTAATTGATGTTTAATAACCCAGATCCTTTACTCATTACTGCTATAATGATCATCTCAGTTATTCAATTAGTCGTTACAATAATATCTATTAAATTTAATGAATTTCATTTAATATCAAACGATTCAAAAATTTTTTTTTATTTTATAACATTCTTTATTTTAATAATTCAAGTAGTCTTAATTTATTCTAATTTGATTTTGGTTTAATACATCTAAAATTAAAAAACTATGATGATGCTCTTAAATACTTTGAAAAGGCAATTTCAATATTTCCAAGGACATGGATTTATTGGAATAACATGGGTCAGACTTACGTAGAATTAAAAAATACTCAAGAATCTATTTATTCATTTTTAAAAGCAGATAAAATTTCCCCAAAAAATCCCATAGTATTGTTCCATCTAGGCAAATCATATCGAGATGTTGGGGATTATAAAAAGGAAATTAAATGTTATGAAAAAGCAGTCAAAATTTTCCCTGAATTTAAAAATGCTTTGATTGAATTAGGAAAAGCATATGCTAAAAAAGAAAAGTATAAAAAAGCAAAAAATATCTTAAAAAAAGCTCAAAATCTTGACCCAGAAAATACTGAAATTGAGAATCTAATAAATAAATATGAAAAATATTAATGCTTGATATCTCTCTTCAAAATTTTTTTCATATCTTGAAATTCCAAACACTTCCTTTTTATTTTATATAAGCTATTGAAATGCGCTGATAAATACTTTTAATATATAAAGCTTCGACATTTGCGCAAATCCTGTTTTATTCCGAGGATGAACACATCACTATTTTCCCCGATAATTTCGAAGTTTAATTCCTAATTGTCCTCTTATATTGTCAATAGCCATGCATATTATAAAATTTCCCAATTTTTCCTTAATTTGTTTAATCTTTAATTTTGGGTACATCTTACGCGCTAATTCCCTAGATTTACCACCAAAATTCTTTGGTTTTACTAGAATTTGTTCAGGACATGAACTTGATCCTTTTAAAACATTACTCGCCCAATTCAAGAGAATTTCTAATGGAAACATTCTTGATTTAAACTCTAACTTCATGAATTTTTCCAAAGTTGAATAACAATTGAAACAGACCCATCCTTCACCATTAATAAATAAATCCTCTGATATAATACTAGTTTTACAATATACGCATTTATAAGAACCATGGGAATATATAATTCTTTCATTATATTCATCGGGATCTAACTCATATAACAATTCAATATATAGATAACCTAATCCAATTTCTTTTGCTGTCTTGGGATCTGTCTAAAGACCGTGAAATATATTCAGAAATTGCGGAAAATATTGATTTCTATTTTCTTAAAGGTGGTTCTAGAGAGGTTCAAAGTTGGGGAGAATTGGGTGAGACCAAAGTCACGTTTTACCCAGTAAAAGAACTTACTGACAATTTAACAAAGATTGCCAAACAACAACGTTCAGATAAAAAGAAAAAAGATATTTACAATTTAATAAAGAAAATTTACGACGTTGACCAAATGATTGATAGTGAAAAACAAAAACGAATATCAGATTTTTAACCTAATCAATACTTACCGAACAGTCTCTTTTTTTTCTTAGCTTCCTTCATTCTGTCTTCATGGGTTTTTAATTTTCTTCCACCTTTATATTTAGGACTTTTAGCAAACACATCTTTTTTTGCGGGTTCAGCTTCTGGTTGAGTCGGAGCTGGTTTAATAGAAGGTACCGGAGCTGATAAAGGTGCTGCGGCTTGCACTCTTGGAGTAATCGGTTGAACTTGTTGAGCAACTGGAACTTGGATTCTGACAATATTAGGATTTCCTTTCAAAACATCAACTAAAGAATGTAAATTGGATACTGTGCATGACATTTGAATATCCCAATATTTATCGTAAATTTTATTTGAAATTGTATCAAGTCGGGATAATATTGTACCCATTTCACTTCCTTCATATGTCTTTTCACTTTCTTCTTGAATTTCCTTTATTTTTGCAAGAAAGGCATTCATCGAATCTGAAAATGCTTCTAAGGTGAGATCTCGATTCATTCGTGTTTCCTCCAGAACATCTTCAACATCTTTGGAAAGTTTATTCATATTATCGTCAAAATTCTTAGTTATATTTCCAATCATCTCATTTAGGTTTTCAAACGAGACTGTAAGATTGCCTACCTTTTCATAAATGTCATTTACAACTGTAGTAATAAAGGGTAATACTTTATCCGAATCTTTACTCATTAAAATTACCTCACATTTCATTCTTTTTTAGATTCTAAATATTTTTTAATTTCCGATAAATTATTTTTTAAATCCACTGGATTGAAATCTGCTCCTCCTAATGTATCTAAAAGTCCGCTTAAAGAATCACTTATCTTTAACATTTGTTCCATTCCTACACCTTTTCGAATTTTGTCAATTTGCTCATTTATTGAAATTAATTGACTTTTTGATACCTCAAAATCTTCTTGACTCTTCGTAGATAAAATATTTGCATAATTATCAATTTTATTACTCAATTCACTCAATAATGAATCAGTACTTCCCCCGAGTTTATTAATAGACTCTACTAAGCCAACTAAACCTTCTGTAAATATATCTAATTTTTGAGATATTTCATTTAAACGATCAACTAATTCTTTCGTCAATTGAGCCATTCTTTCAACCCATTATTTAAGTTATGAAAATTAATTAGAATTAATACAAATTATTAATAAAAATGTTGTAAATCATAAGATAAAATATTTGCTATGATTAAAATGTCTTAAAAAATGTCCCAAAATATAAATTTAAATAAAATTAGTTACTTAACATTTTATAGAATTATATATTGACTATCTCCTAAAATTCTGAAGGTTCTGATTATTTGGAAATAAAATGTTCATTTTGCAAGAAAGCTATCACTGTTGAAGACAATTATTGTCCTTATTGCGGATATAAAATAAAGGAAGAAGAAGATATACCAATAATAACATCGGAAGAGAGTGTTACAACTCCCAAACCAGAAGTTAAACAAGCTTCTATTCCAATAGAAACAGAACAAGAAAAAAAACCAAAGGAACCAGAACCTAAAGTAGCTCCCAAAGAAGAAACAAAACCAGAAAAAATTCCTGAGGAAATAATCGAACAATATTATATTCGTGTTAAAATTAAACAATATGATAAGAAATTAAAAGATCATAAGGAGAAAATAGATACCTTTCTTTCAGAATTAAATGAAGAGGAATTAGAGGAAATTAAAGATGAAATCCCCAAATTGAAGGAAGCTATTAATAGACTTAAACAAAGACGTAAGGAATTATTGGCTGAGAAAAAACCATTACCACATGAAGACTTATTAGAAGAAAGGAAGAAAATAAGAAAACAAATCTCTAATTTAAAGAACAAATTTCATTTGAAGGAAATTGAGCCTCATGTATATGAGAAACTAAGAAGTGAATATGATACTAAACTAAAAAAACTTAATGAAAAACTTAAAGACAAATATTACTTTGAAGAAAATTGGCAAAAATTATTAAAAAAAGATATTGAGAAACAAGAAGAACAATTAAGGATTTTAGAAGGAAGGTTGAAAGTAGGAGAATTATCTAAGAAAGCTTATGAAAACAAAATAAATGAGGTTAATGAACAAATCGAAAAATTATCCTTACTTTTATCTGAATTGAAGTTATAAATATAATATAATAAATTGATTTTTAATCCCTATTTAAAATAAGTAATAATTTTGACTAAATTCAATTTAGAATAATTCGATTTTGACTAAAAATTTTAATTTAAAAAAGTTTTTATATAATTGAGTGATTGAAAAAATTAGGCAATGAAAAGGAGCAAACTAATGGTGCCTATTAGCAAAGGCCGAAATATAAAAAACTGCACTCCTACATGTAAATTCTTAAGATGTCAACAAAAAGATTTAGGGCGCAGATTCAGAAAAGGTTCTAATTTAGTTGTAGATTGTAACTTTGCCCCTGGAGAAATTTGTGAAGGTCATAAGTGTAAATACTCTTTTTGTGTAAAATATAAAATGGCAACAGATGGAAAATGTATGCTTAATATGGTTTCTCAGAGAAAGCCCTTGAAAGATAATGAATCTATTGACGCTGATGAAAGAGTGAAACCTTTAAAATCATTAAAATTCAAGAATAAAATCTTAAAAAAAATGCAAGATTACGACGAATTTTAAAAAAAACCCTCCAGACCTGCATGGGGTCATCATTTTTTGTTTTCAGATGTCCAAGTCTCATCATCGGGTTTTATACTGCAATAAAAATATTAAAATGCAAAGTATAAAAAAATATCATAATGACTTTTTAAAAAAAATAAAAAAATTTGGCGTAATGATTTGAGAAAAATTATTATTTCGCTTAGTCTCCTAATTATAGCTCTCAGCTTATTAGCATTCGGATATACTCTTAATCAAGATTTAGAATATGAAATGTTAACTTTCTTTTTAAAATGGCTGAGATCTTTTGCTTTTAGTTAGAATCTTTAAACAGATTTTTATGGTGGAAGGATAATAAGTGGTGGTAAAAGAAATTAGATCATTCTGGAGGAAAAATAGATTGAGATTGATTCGGCTAGCTTCTCAAATCTTTTTTTTCATATTATTAAATATTGGATTATTTACTTCCACCTACGGTTTGTTCTTAATGTCTTCTATTAGTGGTATAGTGCTACCAATCGAACAAAGTTTTGCTGGTCCTTTCTCTAACATCTCAGGTTCTTATAATATGCTTGAATTTTATATTTCTAATGCACTTATTCCATATCTTATCGCAGGATTACTTTTTTTAATTGGTATTATTTTTGGACGATCTACTTGTTCATGGGTTTGTCCATTTGGATTCATTCAAGAAATTATAGGTTATTTTCCTCAAACTAAAATAAAACCAGTACAAGAAACTGAAAATTTATTATCTAACATACCATATATAATAATTTTAATTTCTTTAGGTCTTAGTGTGTTGGTTGGATTAAATCGAGCATCTTCACCTCAAGCTGCACCACTTGGACCATTTAGTGATGGACCCTATACTCAAATGGATCCTTATGTTACTTTAATCTCTGTAATTCCATGGAGATCAATAAATGGAACTTTTCCTGTTTTTGAAGGAGATATTGTAGCTTATTTCGCAAATGATGCTTTTTTATGGATACAAATCTTCTTTCTATTAATAATTTTAATGATGAATATATGGATTCCACTAGTTTTTTGCCGATATTTATGTCCTACAGGTGTTATTTTAGGACATTTTAATGAATATTCATGGTTTGGATTAAGGAGAGATCCGATTAGGTGTTTAAAAGAAGCCTGCAGAGTTTGCGTTGAAGTTTGTCCTATGAATATACCAATTTTAAAATTACCTTATGATAAAATTCAACATAAAAAATGCACATATTGCCTTAAATGTGTTGAGAGATGTCCAGAAAATGCTTTGAAACTTTATCCTATTTAATGACTTTTGCCCGATAAATTAATTTTTGTTAAATCAAAAAGCTCAACACTAGAAGTTCCATTTTCAATAATTAACTTCTTTGACTCATCTACAATGCCTATTTCTTTTGTAGTTATTGAAAAATTAGAATATATTCTTATAATTTCCTCCACATTTTCTTTCTTGGATGTAAATATTACACCATATCCAGGATATGCTTTTAACCATGTATCTAAGTCTATATTGTCGGGTTTCGGAATGTTTAAAATATTTACTCGTCCACCTTTTTCACTGGCATCTAATAACATTCCCAAAGTTCCTAAGATTCCAGGATTTGATATATCTTTACCCGCCGATGCCAAACCCTTTTGAGTAATATCCCACCATGTTTGAAAAATTTTATTGATTTGAGATGGATTCTTATGCTGGGTCGTGTTAAAAGCATATTTAAATTTTGTATTAAAACTGCCATCCATATCAATTCCCATTAAAATACTATCGCCAACCTCGGCAGAATCAGAAAATAAAACTGCTGTTTTTTTAACTTTACCCAAAATTGCAACAGATAATGAATTATTATTGGCTCTTGGATGATAATGTCCTCCTACCATTGGTACAGAAAATTTCTTACAACCTTCTACAATTCCATCCATCATTTCTCTTGTAAATGAATCATCAGTAGTAGATATTATATTTAATAAAGCCAATGGTGTTCCTCCTTTAACAACAATATCATTAACATTTACTAAAATCGAAAAATATCCCGCTAACCATGGGTCAGCTTCAACTAATTTATCCCACATACCATCCATAGCTAATAGGAAATAATCATTATCATAATTCGGCACTTCAAAAACAGCAGCATCTTCACCAAAAGATTTTATTACCTTTGCATTTCCCAAATTTAATGTTTCTTCTAAGGGTTTAATTGAAATAGCTATGCCTTTTTTTCTCTTTACACCATCAAAATTTCTAATGGATTCTGCTATTACTTCAAGATTCAATTTAAATCACACCAAAAAGAAGAATTGGCGGCGGACTGGGGGAATCGAACCCCATACTCTCTCGAGTATCCCGGATCTGAAGTCCGGACTGCTGGACCACCAACAGCACAGTCTGCCATAAAATTACTTAAATTACTCATATAAAGAACTTGATTTTTATTATAAATTATTTTTTTAGGAATAATAGTTCTAAACTAATTAGGTTTTATTTGTTGGAGTGCTTTTTCTAATTTCTCATTAATTTGTATAATATCAGATTTTTTTACGCCAATTGCCGCATTCAGCACCAAATAAGGGCATATATATTCGTTAATGCATGATCCCCAGTCTTTAAGTGATGGAGCTCTCGGACCGGTGGCTCTAAGAGAATACAATGCGGCTCCTACTTTTTGAGGATCCCTTTTGGTCATTGATATTGCGACTGCTACTGGATTTTCCACTTCTAAAATTCTTTCACCATATTTTTCTACTGTTTTGAGAAGTAATTCCTTTAATAATTTCAAATTCTCCTCCTGTTCATCACGTAATCTTTCATATCCCTTCACTCCTAGTGTTAAGATTGCTGCTAAAAACTGAACAATTGGTGCTGCACCTCCTCTACCTGCATACGACTGGTTAATTTTTTCCAAGAAATCCTTATCGGGAGAAGCAACTATTGCACCACCAACGGGAGCTAAAAAGTTTTTATCTATGCTTTGGATAAATGCATCAACCCTACCAGCGTCTATTGCCCCTTGTATTTTTTTCATTAGACTTCTGCTTTGTACCCCATATGCATTATTAATTATATGAGGAATTTGATGTTCTTCTGCTATCTTTGCAATGGCTTTGATATCATCAGCTTCTCGAGGTGGAAAGAATGTAGTTGTAGATAAGATAGCCGCAGTTTCTTCATCTATAGCTTTTTCTATAATTTCAGGTGAAATTCGAACTGCATCTCCATAAATTTGTCCTTCCACTATAACTGGAGTTAGACCGACTAATCTAATAGCTTTTAAAGGTGATTTATGATCTAGTCTTGGAAATACTACCTTCTTACATTTTGTGATATCTCTAGCCGCTGCCAATGCTAAAGCAATTGACATGCCTGTTGCTAATGGAAAAACTATAGCCCCATTTGCATTTGGAACTCCAAATTTTTTTATTGCATTTAATGCAAGCCTATTTGCTATGTTATACATGATAGATCCACCAGGTGCCTTTGGTTGAGAAGTTGCAATAACCCCGCTTCTTCCAATTCCATGGCAAAATCCTTGTGCTAATTCTGCAATATATGGAGATGCCATTCTTGCTTCTCTTTCACCAACTCGAGCAGCGATGGGGTCTTTATCAGTATCCATTAGTGAGAGTAATTTAAAAAAAAGTCTGATAGACTCCTCATTCCAACCTTCTTCAGGTATTTTTCTTTGTTCCAATAAAATTCTTATAGGCTTTAAATAAGTCTCTAATACCGTAATACCACGATTTAACATATGATCTGGAATGATATTACGAAAATATTTTTCTAAATCTTTCATATTTTAACCTTTTTATATTTTTTAAAATATACTATCATATTTTCATCTGGTTTTTGTTTAAACTTTGCTGTAACGGCACCTTTCGTTCCAAAAGGTGAAATAATTCTGCCTATTTTTCCATTTTCAGTATTAATTTCTTTATTTAACAGTTTTTCTGCTCCGAATTTACTTTGAGATAAACCATCTATAACATATCTAACAACTATATCATTTTGATCTTTTATTGATCTTAAAGTTCCTTTTCGCTTAGATAGTGTATATAATTCGATATCAGTTGGATCTGTATCCTCAATAAGACCATTTCCAATAATTCTTAATGTAGTTGGAGGAAGTTCCAGACGAGAAATTAGAGTTTGTTCCCCCTTTTCTGTAGTTACGGGTTTGTCTAATTTTAAATAAGCATAAAATTCTTCATTTGAGACTATTTTTTCTAATAATATGTTTTTAGAATTTTCAATTTTAAATGGATAAATAAGAGCAGAAATTGTGGGCATGCCAATCGTGATATGAACTCTAATACCTGATTTAATAGTTTTTTTAAAAAGAGGGTTAACTTTACCCTTTATAATTAAATTTTTAGATATTTTAAGACTGTTTGGAGAACAAGCATAATACCCTCGGGAAATTCTATGATAATCTAATCCCGGAATTGCTAACCCTACACGATCTCCTGCCTTCGCTGATTGAACAGGTTCTTTAAAAATTTGAATTCCTTTTATTTTTCCTAGAATTTTCAAGGGGTTAATCTCAATTTTATCGCCTATCGTAATCATTCCGCGATGAATAGTCCCAGTAATGACAGTTCCTGTTCCTTTGATTGGGAAGGCATGATCAATTGGCATTTTAAAAGGTCCTTCAACATGACGAGTAGGAGGAGAGAGAATAGTATATAAAGATTCTTTTAATTCGTCAATTCCAGCACTTTTTTCTGCAGATATCGGAATTATAGGAGCATTGGGAAAACTGGTCTCCTTTAATAAATTTCTAATTTCATCTATTCTTTTTTTAATTTCTTTTTCTTTTACCAAATCGATTTTATTGAGAGCAATTATTACATTGTGAATTTTAAAACTATCCAATATTACTATATGTTCTCCAGTTTGTATCATAGGACCTTCATCAGCTGCTATAACAAGAATTGCGGCATCAGAAATAGAAGATGCAGCAACAACATTCCTTATTAAATCTGCATGGCCAGGTGCATCGACGAGTGTAATTAAATATTCATTAAGTTCAAATGCAGTAAAGCCTATATCAATCGATATACCCCGCTTTTTTTCTTCGGGATGTTTGTCTAATCCAGCTGTTGATATTTTTTCACTTAATATTTCTGCTAATTTTGTTTTGCCATGGTCAATGTGACCTAATAGCACTACATTGATTATTTTTTTAGAAGTATTCATTGATTATCAATTCTCTAAATATCGGAGATAGATTATTAACATTTATAAACACTTGATAATTTATTATCTTAAATTGTATCTTTAAAAAAAGATACATTAGAGAATAATATCTCTTGAATGTAATAACTAACTTTTTTGTTAATCATATTACATTTTATATCCCAACAAAAAATTAGACTATATCCTAGAAAAAAGAAATGTGAATAAATTGGTTAAAGTAAAAAATGCAGCTGAAATTCAAAGGATGATTAAAGAACATCCACTAGAACAGCGCAGAATCTTCTCTATAGTAGCCCATATTGATCATGGAAAAAGTACTGCTTGTGATTATTTAATGGGAAGAGCTGGGCTTATGTCAGCGGAATATGAAGGAGAAAAAAGATTAACTGATTATGATGAAGAAGAACAAGAAAGAGGCATCACAATATTTACTAGTGTTGTGCTCTTAAATTATGATTATGAAGGAAAGACGTATCTTTTAGAAATAAATGATACTCCGGGACATATTAGTTTTACAGGAGAAGTTTCTCGTGCCCTAAGAGGTTCAGACGGTGCAGTCATCCTCGTTGACGCTTTAGAAGGTATTATGACTCAAACAATAACAAATATTGGCCTTTCCGTTGGAAATGAATGGTGTAGACCTGTTCTTTTTATTAATAAAGTTGACCGCCTAATAAGAGAATTAAAACTCCCACCTGAGGAAATCACCAAAAAATTCGAGGCAATAATTGCAGAAGTAAATTCCCACATAGAAGAAGTTTCTCCAGAGCCCTTTAAAGGGAAATGGACTGTGGATCCAGCAAAAGGACATGTAATTTTTGGTTCAGCAAAAGATGGCTGGGCTTTTACTATTCCAATGTTACAAAAAAAGAACTTAAATGCCAAAATTGTTATGGACAAATATCGAGAATCTATAGAAAAAAACGATAAGGAACCAATTAGATGGTTAAAGGAAAATTTACCATTAGATGAAGCATTATTAGAAGTAATTATAAACCATTTACCCAGTCCTATAGAAGCACAAAAATATCGAATGATTAAGATCTGGAGTGGAGATCTTAAAAAGGCACTCTCTGTAAAAGACGCTAAAGATGCTTCAGAATTTAAAGATGACATAGAAAAATGGTTGGGCTGGGCTTTAATAAATATAAGAAAAGATGGTCCTCTACTTGGTATGATTACTAAGCTTTTTATTCATCCTAAAACTAAACGAACAACTTTAATTGGAAGAATTTGGAGTGGATCTTTACGAACTGGAGACAGTATATATTTGAAGAATGCTAAAAAATCCATTAGAATTCGGAGGCTTGGAGTCCAAGAGATAGATTCAATTCTACCTGTTGATGAGATTCCGGCTGGAAATTTATTTGCAATGGAATTACCCGAAATTCATCCAGCTGGTGAAACATTTGTTTCAGAAAAAATGAAAGATGATGAATTACCAGGGTTTGAAGAGATAGTTTACGCCTCAGACGCAGTTGTAAGTCAAAGTATCAAACCAGAGAAACCAGAAGACTTGGCAAAATTGGGTGATGTAGTATCTAAGTGGGTTCTTGCTGACCCTACTGCTACTTTTAGGAAAGATCAAGAGAGCGGTGAGTATATTTTAAGTGGAATTGATCCTCTACAACTTGAAATCATAACCGAGCGAATCCAAGATGAAATTCCAATAAAAATCTCAACTCCAATAACCGTCTATTACGAAACACCATTAGATCGTAGTATAGAAATTAGAACTAAATGTTCAGAAGGGCATAATAAGCTCAAATTATATATCGAACCTTTGAATAAAGAAACATTGGCGATTATTCGTGAGGGAAAAATTACTGAGTATCAAGATATTAAAGAACGAGCAAAAATTTTACGCGAAGAAGCAGGCTGGGATAAAAAAGAAGCGCGTAGAATTTGGACAATTTCAGGGACAAATATTCTAGTAAATGGATCTACTGGAGTTCAACGGTTAGATCGAATTAAATCTTATATAGTTTCAACATTTGAAGATTTTTGTTTTAAAGCTAACCTCGCCAATGAACCGGGATTCGGAATTAGAGCCGTTGTTACCGATGCCACTGTCCACGAGGATCCTACCCATACTAGGTTTGGACAAATCTTTGTAATGACTGTTTCAGCACTTGGAATCGCATTTCTTACAGCAAATCCTGCGCTGTTCGAACCTATATTACGTATTGATATCAAGGTACCCGTTGATTATATGGGACAGATTATGACAATCTTAACACAACATCGAGGCAAGGTTGTAGATACCAAACAAGTGGCAAAAACAGCTGAGATTCAAGCAGAATTGCCTGCATCAGAAGCAGTAGCCGTAAAAAAGGGATTAGGAATAGCAGATGAAATTCGCTCGGCGACTCAAGGAAGAGCAATTTTTGGATATCAATTCGAACGGTTTCAGATGTTACCCAAAAACATGCAATACGAAAAAATACTCGAAATACGGAAACGTAAAAAAGAAGAAGGAAAAGAACTTTCCGAAGATATACCAACCCCAATGACATTTAAAGGCCGAATGTATCCAGAATGGCAAACTTGGATTCCAAATATTAAACAATTTCTGCGAGATAGGCAAAAAGATCTAATATTAAAAGAAATACTGGATAAAATGGAGAAGAAAGACTAAAAATTAAAATTCTATTTATTTCAAAATTTTATTAAATTAATTATAAATTAATTGAGAGGGATTACTGTTGGCAACCTATAATATGCCCAAAAATTTTAATTTTTCTGAAATTGAGGCTAAATGGATTAAAAGATGGAAAAAAAATAAAATCTATAAATTTGATATCACATTAGATAAGCCGATCTATTCTATAGACACACCTCCTCCATTCACCTCGGGAACTTTACATATGGGGCATATTTTAGGTCATACTTGGATAGATATACCTGCCCGATTTAAAAGGATGACGGGTTATAATGTATATTTTCCACAAGGTTTCGATTGCCATGGTCTTCCTACAGAATTGAAGGTAGAAAAAGAATATAAGGTGGCAAAGGATGATCGAGAATTATTTTTACAAAAATGCATTGAATGGACGGAAGAAGCAATCTCGCAGATGATGAGACAATTTGATGCAATGGGATATTCTGCAGATTGGGAAGAGACTTATAGGACCATGGAAAAAAGCTACTTAAGAATTGTTCAATCTTCTTTACTTCATTTCTTCGAAAAAGGATGGTTGTACAGGAAGAAATTCCCAATTCATTATTGTACACATTGTAGAACGGCATTGGCAAAGCAGGAAGTAGGTTATATTGATGAACAAGGTCATCTTTGGTATATGAAAATGCCTATAACAGATGGTAGTGGTTATATTACTATTGCAACAACAAGACCTGAAATGTTACCGGCTTGTGTTGCAGTTTTTATTCATCCTGACGATTCGCGTCATTATAATTTATCAGGAAAAAAGGTTAAATTGCCTATTTTCGAGCGTGAGGTCGAAATTATTCAAGATTCTGGAGTAGACATGGAATTTGGGACCGGCATAGTTTATCTTTGTACATTTGGTGATGAAACTGATATTCGATGGCAAGTCGAATACGACTTACCTTCAGTTCAAGTTATCGATGAAAATGGTCTGATGACAGAAGAAGCGGGAAAATATAAAGGTATGACTATTGAAGAAGCACGAGAAAAAATGGTGGAAGATTTAGAAGATCTTGGGCTAATTGAAAAAGTCGAAGACCTCCCTCATCGAATAATTGTTCATACAGAGAGAAGTTCATGTTTTAAACCTATCGAATATCTACCGATTGATCAATATTTTATAAAAATAAAGCCTTTTAAAGAAGAAATTATAGAAGCAGCACAAAAAATGAATTGGTATCCCAAAAACATGATTAAAAGATTAATCGATTGGACAGAAGCACTTGATTGGGACTGGGTTATATCTCGACAAAGAGTGTTCGGAACTCCAATTCCGTTTTGGTATTGTAGTAAATGTAATCATATTATACCTGCCGATAAAGGCAGCTTACCTATTGACACTAATAAAGTTCCACTACCTGTTAACAAATGTCCAAAATGTGGGGGCCAAATCAAACCCACTAAAGATGTTTGTGACTGTTGGATTGATAGTAGCGTGACCCCATTAGCAATTTCTAAATGGGAAAGAGATGATAACTATTTTAAGAAGACTTATCCTAGCACAATGCGTCCTCAAGGATATGAAATTATAAGGACATGGGCATTTTACACAATATTTAGATGTTTAAAATTAACAAATAAACCTTGTTTCAAAGATTTAATGATAAACGGTATGGTTGCTGGCACAGATGGACGAAAAATGAGTAAAAGTTACGGGAATGTTGTGGCACCTGAAGAGCCATTAGAAAAATTTGGAGCTGATGCATTGAGACAATGGGCAGCGATGGGAACTCTGGGAGACGATTATCCCTATACAACGAAGGAATTAGAATATAGTTTTAGATTTTTAAGGAAATTATGGAATGCATGCCGTTTTTCTTCTCCAAATTTGATAGACTTTAAGTTTAAAGAATTAAAACCAAAGGATTTAGAATTAACGCCGATAGATACATGGATTTTACATGAATTCAATGACGTGATTAAATCTACCAAAGAAGCTCTGGAAGTTTATAACTTTCATAATGCTTTAACCAAATTTAGATTATTTTTCTGGAGAGATTTTTGTGATGATTACCTAGAAGCTGTCAAATACCGAGTTTATAGTAAAATTAGTGATTCGGATTTAAAAACAGCGCAATATGTATTGTATTTTATCATTCTTAATTCGCTTAAGATATATGCCCCATTTGCACCATTTATTACTGAAGAAATTTATGATTCATTATTTGCTAAAAATGAAGGCATTTCCAGTATTCATTTATCATCTTGGCCAGAACCTCTTGAAATTTTGGATGAAACACTCGCCATCAAAGGTGAGCTCGCTATAAAGATCATTAAGAGGCTACGAGATGCAAAATCTAAAAGAAGATTACCTCTTTCAAAGCCAATTGAAGCGGTTTACTTAAAATTTGCTGATGATATACCGAAAAGTCTGGAATCTCAAGCTTCTGTTATTGCAAATACTCTAAAAATATCGAAATTAGAATTTGTAAAAGAAATTCCAAAGAAAAATGTAGATGAAACCTTTGAATTAGAGAAACCAAATATGACTGTTGGGTGGAAAATATAAGAAAATAAATTGTAATAATTGAAATTACATAGGGCCGGTAGATCAGTTGGTATGATCGTCACATTCGCAATGTGGAGATTGAATTTATAATTATTTTCAACCATAAGTCCCGGGTTCGAATCCCGGCCGGTCCACTATATTTAAAAATTGACCTAACGCCTAAAAATTTTTAATTTTTTTAGGAAGTTATGGATATTCTGAATATTATGAAAAAAGTAATATTTAAAAAAAATCAACAGTTTAAATACTATGAATCTGTGATCTGAGATTCAGCGAAACGAATTTATAAGGTTGCAGATCTTATAGTTTCAGAGAATCTAGCGAGATATTGAATAGAATTGGGACCGTGGCTTAGCTTGGTTAAAGCGCTCGGCTGATAATATGGAGACATTTTAGAGACCGAGAGATCCCGGGATCGAAGCCCGGCGGTCCCACCATTTAAAAATTAAAATATTATAATTTGTTTTAGAATTTGATGAGAAATATTGTACGAAAAACAGATTAAAGATCTAAAACTCAAAAAAAAAGACGTCTTAGAAAATTTTGAAATATTAGATAGTAATTTAAAGCGAGGGGCTATTAGCGCTGCTGAATATTTTAAAGAATATGATGAACAAAAAGCCCTTTTAACTAAAATTAAGAGTAAAATCAAAGAATTGGAATATAAAAAGGAACAGGGTTTAGAACCAATAAAGGAAAAAGATCATGTTACTGGATTTGAAGATATTATTGAAGATTGGGAGGGGGAAAAAAAAGTATCTCTTAAGGATAAAATTAAATCATATATTCCTAAGGGATTAAAACTTAAATCAGGAACAAGCTCTTCAGTATCAGATGAAGAAAGAGAAATTAATAAAGTTCTTGAGGGAAAGTCATCATTTGATTCAGTCACATTAAGAAAATTCAAATTTTTCCATGAAAAAAAAATTGAAGTAGATGAGCATCCTAATTTCTTACATCTTACACTGCGTAGTTTCTTAGAAGATTTAGGATATAAAATTATTAAAATGAAAAAACCACTAGCTGAAATAATGGAAATTAATCAAGAAAAATCCAGGATTAATGAATATTCGGGATATCTAGTTGGAATAAAAAAAAGTAATTTGACCGATTCAAATGAAACTTTATCGATTTTTATTCGACATGAGGGAATTTGCTCGATTTTCTTTGATGGGAAACGTTTAATTACTCAGACAAAAACTCAAATTAGCTTGGCGGGAAATTCAAAGAATATTGATGATGGTGAATTAGAAAAGGATGTAAAAACCATTTTTGAGAAAACTAATTCTTTTACTTAACTTTTATTTAAAAAATAGGTTTTTTTTTCGGTGCATAATATAATATTTTTCCTTGTTTCATTAAATTATCCCATTCAATTATAGCCTGGTTTTTATAATGTTGATCTAGAATCTCAAACATTTTTTGAGTTAACTTTCGTGTATATTTTTTCCTTTTTTCAAAAATTTTTCTCATTTGCTTCATCAAACTATCATAGATAATCTTCTGAAGAGAATCTGTCTCATCGAAATCAACCAGACATTCCTTTTGATAAAATTTGGAAAAGAAAATATACATTTCCTCATTTGGAATTTCTTCATTTTTAATTTGGGTTTGAAGCCAGAGATAAAATTTTCGTCCAATATGGATGAAATCTAATAAAGGGTCATTTTTGATTCCCCAAAATTTATTTCGAAATCCTTCCAACTCTATTCCTGCTCGATCTATTTCAATGTCATGGTAAATTATGATCTTATCAGCTAAGAGAAGATTAGACCAAGTTTGTATCAAATCATAAAAGGTGAGTTTTACTACGATTGATGGATGGATATCTTCCTCTTCATCTTCTAACGCAATTGAGAATTCTTCAGGCATAACTATCACTAAAGTCTCAATTTTATCTATGCTTTCAAATAAATCGAAGGTATATGTCAAATCCCCAGTGAATTCATCAATAGATGGTATGAAAAACATAGTTATAATTGATTTTGAGATTAAATCACTTCCCTATTTTGAGTTTTTTCAATAATTCTTTAGCTTCATTCCAAGTTCTTTCAAAATATTTAGATTTTTTGGTTTTAATTGAATCTTTTATCATTTCTTTAAGCTCATTTCTATCATAACAAGATTTTATTTTATTAATTTCTTTCCTCCATATCTCAATATTATGTAATACTCGAAAATGCCTTTCTTTATTAAATAATTTAATTATTTCTTTTTCTTTATATTCTTTACATACATCACATTTACATTTCCATGTTTTTAGAGAGCTGGCTTTAAAACCCTTGCCATTTTTGTCATATATAGTTCCTCTTGCCAAAGCACTTGTAATTGGAGTACTTCCATCAAGACTTGTAGCTCCTAAGTAAGCAAAAATTGGCATTAAGTATAGACTACCAGTTCCAGAAAGATGAAAAGGATATTCACATAAAACTTCCCTTGCACCAATTGTTATCTCCATTACTTTTTTTAACCCCTCTTTGCGATATTTTGGACTTCTTAAAAATTCCGCAATACCTCTACAATAAGCTTCATGGCCTTCGTCCATGGCTTTTTTAAACCATGTTACACTTTCTTCATATGTTGTTACCTCTAATGAGCAATATATGTTTGTATTTACATTTTTATTCTCTAAAACCCAATTTGCGTTTTCTAGACAAGTAGTTACTGCTCGCTCTCTTGTTTTTTTTGGCATATTCCAGTAATCTGGGCGTTTTAAACTCGCAGGAACATTCATAGACATAAATCCTATAGTCTTACCTTGGATAAACATTTTTTCTTGATTTTCAAGCACCTTTTCTTTAGTTCTTTTCTTTTCGTCAATCCCCCACCAGTTCCCTGAGTGTATAAATTGTTTTCCATCGTATTTCTTTAAGAATTCGACTTTTTTTGGTGAATAGTTTTCATATCCTATTACAATTGGCATTATATCATTAATTTTCATATAATGAGTCATAAAAAAGTCAAAATCCATATTATCTACGATCCGGATAGTAGAATAATAGAAGAGGTAAGATTGGTAGCGCGAGGTGGATTTTCGCCTTGGTGTCCGTCAGACATCAGCCAAGGATTCGAACCACCGATCTCAGGGTTTCTCAATTTTTAGAAATAAATCTTATGATTTATGAGCCCTGCGGGATTTCAAGTCTCCAGAATTTTACCAGGGGATTTATCAGGGGATCTCCTGACTACCCTATCGCGCTAACTCTTGCTTATTTCTAATAAAAAACAACAAGACTCTACCATTTAAATAGATATTTATTGCTTTTAAAAATAATCTATACTAAAAATTTGCATTTATGGGATATATTCCTCTTGAATTGAAATTATTTCAGCACTATTTTTAGCTTTAGAGTAATCTTCGAGTGGTTCTTCATTTAAAGTTAAGAAATTATGACCCCATTTAAAACAAGATAAAATTTCACTAGCAAAATCCTTAAAGCCCACAATATATAAAGCCGCAGCAAGTGCTTCTGCAGTACTTAATTTAGAAGGCACCCCATAATTTATTGGATTTGCAGCTACTAAATAGGGGAGACATCTCCCATTTGTTTTTGCTTTTATAGATTTTGTAACACTTTCGTCATATTTATTCCATGAACAATCTATTGCTAACAGCCCATTCATTATAAAATCATGATCTTTTTTGGAAATTGAACGCATAGCTAATGGATCTAAAATTATCGCACTTGTTGGCACTTGATTAATCTTAATAAATTTCACATATTCTTTTTTCTTTAATTTCTGAGCCGTACATTTATTAATATCACATTGATTCGCATTATATACGAATAATCGAACTGGAGCAGCTCTCCATTTCTTTGAGGTATATTTTCTTCTTTTCATATTGCTTCATTTATAGAATACAAAGAAAAATAATTTAGGAAAAATAATTTTCTAAGTGAGTTTAAATCAAAATCTAATAAAACATTTGAATAATTACTTAAATACATTAACTATTTCTAAATGATTCAGAAAGATTAATGAGTTTTGAAAAAATAACTTCACTTCTTTTTATAAAATATCTTTCTATATCTGCCAATTGAAATGTCGTTGTTTATTAACATTAGGAGGAATAAATTATTTTCTAAATTAGACCTGGGCATCTTATTTTCTTTTAATAAATTGAGAGTTTTTTGTGCATGTTCTTGAACATATTTATTTTTAGACATTTTAAGGTTTTCAAGAGTTTCTAGTTCTTTATTTGATTCTAAAGTGTTAATATATAATTCAACTTGCGCGTTTAATTCTTCAGGAATATGGACTGGACTTGGTACATAACGTTCTACCAAATGTATTATATATGTTACAACAGTCGCAGCTATTCCTAAAATCATATGAAAAAATAGAAAAGGATCATTCATAGTATCAGGTAAGATTATAGGAATTAAATAAACAACATCTACTACCATAGTCGAATGTACTAGGATACTTTCCGTGAAAAGACCCCTCCAAATAACAAATGCATGAAATGTTAGCATAATATTCATGAAAATTGCTGTCCAAATAAATCCAAAGGACCATAACTTAAAAATTGGAGGAAGGAAAAAACGAACTTGAGCACCAATTAAAAAAAAGGACAGTGCTGTTAGAAATAATGATAACGTACAATAAGGAGAAGTTCTATAAGGGTTATATCGATGAATTTTCAATTTAACAGTGAAGACATATATTAGGATTACTGCTATAATGACGTTGAATATTAATAAAGTTATATTAGTTACGTCGCCTCCTAATATAAAATACATACTGTCAAAATGATCCTCAAATATCATTGAAATTATT
>JABXJV010000487.1 GCA_013375355.1 Candidatus Helarchaeota archaeon | reverse complement strand
TTTTCGGGTTGAATCGCTTCAAAATATATTATATAAATACCTATTGGTAAAATTTTCCCTTCATTATTCCTGCCGTCCCAAATTACCGAACGGGCGCTTCCAGTGGGCTCATTATTAAAAAGCCTTTTTACCAGTCTCCCCGAAACATCATATATTTCAATCTTGATATATCCTTTATTGAATGGGAGAAAATAACTTATAGTAACATAATCATCGATACCATCATTATCCGGTGAAAAGGGATTAGGTGATATATTTATTGAAACCTTTGATGGTGTAATTACAGAATAAATAGAATTTTCTTTACCTGGCGTTCCTCCTTTTGTTTCAACACAGGAACCCCAATTATCTCTATTATTAGTATCTTTATAAGGATTTATCCTCTCAAGGGAAACACCTCTATCCCCTCCCCAATTACTTTCATAACTTAAACTGTCGATAATAATCCCCTCAGAGTTTCGAAGTATTACATCGTCTTCATCATTGTTGAACCGCGGAAATCCCTTCGACATAATAATAACTCTGATGTTACCATCAAAATCAAAAATTAATCCAGAATCTTTTCTTATTACAATATAATCATCGAGAAAAACCGGATAAGAATCTTCTATGATAATACTTCCTTCTGGCTTATTTCTGTCGCCGAGCATCCATCCTTTTATATCAACAGTTTCCTTTCCAGCATTAAAAATTTCAACCCACTCTGTCTCACCTGTAAAGGGACTGTACATTATCTCATTGATGATTATATTTTGAGCATTGACGAAACTAAATAAAATTATTTCTAATAAAAAATTTAAAATAATTATATATTTGATTTTCATAATAAAAAAATTATATATTAATTTAATATTCTAATATAACTTTTTGATTTTCCTTCTGGTAAACTTTGCAATTTTATAACTTGTATATCTTCCCCAAACTTTTAAAAAATTTGTTATAAATGTTCTTTCAAATAATTTTACATTTGCCCTTCCACGCCCTTTTCAATATGAGATGAATAAAAATAAATTGCAATTCCTCCCATACCAATTATAGAAACAATAAGAGAAACCAACCAATTGATGTGTGGAACATTGGACAGCACTGAAATAATTATTAATCCTAATATCAGAGGAAGATAAAATGGCTGTTCATCCTCTAATGGTCTTTTTAATATATAATTTCCGAGTAAAATCCCTACATAGATTTTACAAATATATGCAATTATTAAGTAAATCACCAGTAATATAAGTCCTGCAGGAATAGTTATAACAAAAACAAATGAGAGCAAAACCAAAATTGGAATTCCAATAAGCACCACCGCTCCAATTCCAAAACTTGCTGCAAATTTTCTTTTTATTAAAATGACTGTCTCCCTCACATTTCTCTTTAAAAATACAATCACCAAGAGACCGACAACAATTGAAGCAGCAAAACTCCACAATTCAAATAAAAATTTAAATCCTGAAAAGTATTTTCTTTTTTCTTTTATTTT
>JABXJV010000051.1 GCA_013375355.1 Candidatus Helarchaeota archaeon | reverse complement strand
GTGTCAATTTCTTCAGAATTTAAACCTAAGATACCTAAGGCTTCCTTGGTTTTTTCAAATGTTGCCTCTTCTTTTTTAGATTCCATTTTTAGTCCCTAATTAAATAAATGTCAATCCGAAATTATATAGTTATATTTACTTTAGATTTGAAATTAAAGAGATCCCTACATTTAAAAGAAATTTATTTTTTCCTTTTATACCCCTAAAGGGTAGTAATTTTAAAATTATTAAAATTCTATAATTTTTTGGATAGAATTTATCATTTATTTTTAAAAAAAATAGCAAAATAGGAAAGATATTCATGTCAGATGTAGCTATAATAAAAGCTGATCAAGTAAGTGATAAAGTTCCTAAATATGATGGAATTAAAGCTGTTGCTGAAGCTCTTAAACTTCTCGGTGGGACTGAAAAATTCATTAACAAAGGTGATAAAGTACTTATCAAGCCAAATTTTGGAGTTCCAATACCAGGTAGTATTGCATATCCTGGCAAAGATATTAACTATTTTGCAGTCCCCTTATCAACGAGTCCAATGGCAATTGAGGGAATAATTCTTGAAGCTAAAAGAGTTGGTGCGAAAAAAGTAGTAATTGGTGAGGGTATTTCTAGAACTGGAATAGTAAGAAGTAAAAAAATGATGACTTATAAGGCAGGTACAAAAGGTGAAGTAAGTTATAGCATGGTTTATGAAAATTGCGGTGGGAACATGCTTCAAAAAAAATATCCAGATTTCGTTGAATTGAGTCGTCTCGAAATAGAACCAAGAACTAAAATTAAATTAGAAGATTCTCAAGTTTTGCATGAATTTGACATGTGGCAAGCATTTATGGATTGCGATGTTTTTATTAATGTCCCGATTATGAAAAATCACTTCATTACAGGTGAAGTAACGTTAGCTATGAAGAATTTACACGGAATTATAGGGCATTGGATGCATCTTGCTCACCGTGAAGATTTTTGGCCAGTTAAAGTCGATATAGCGAAATGGTTAATAGATCAAGGGAAATGGAAATTAACTGTAATTGATGCCCTTCATGCAATAGAAGGAAATGGACCTGGACCTATGGGGAAACCAGTCGATATGGGATTAATCATAGCAAGTGGTGACTTCGTGGCTTGCGATTCTGTTGCAATGGCTACCATGGGTTTGTCAGGGAGGCATCAACCAGGTCTACAGCTATCTGCCGCTCGAGGACTTGGTAAAATAGACCTTGATCAAATCAATGTCCTTGGAGAAAAAATTGAGAATGTTAGAAGATACTTTCAAAGACCAAACATTAACGTTTTGGGAAGATGGCCAAATTTTGAACTCCGTGTCGGTGGAGTTTGTGATCATTGTAAAGGTTGGTTAGCAATGGAAGTTGACTCATTTTTCAAATCAATTCAACGTAGAGCAAGGAGAAATATAAAGACATTTCAAAAAATTAATGCGCCACCTGAACTAATAACCAAGCTAGAAGAATTTGGGAATACAGAAATTTTAGCAAGGTTAAAACCACAAGAATTACTTGATGCATTAAAAGATTTTCAGATTGAAGGAGATGACAGAAAAGCTAAAAAAGCTAAAGAAGGTGTAGAAAAATTAATAGCGGGTCTAGAAAAGGTGACAGTTCCTACACAGATATTTATGGGCTTTCACCCTGCTGTACCTAAAAAGTTTCTAGATAGAGTTATAATTGTCGGAGATTGCACATTAGGAACCATAAGAACAATTAAAGAAATGCGAGCTATTGAAATTCATGAGAAAGGTCAATGGTCAGAGGAGAGATGGGTAGTGTTCCATGGCTGTCCCCCAATGGATGCGTTTGAGTTTCCTTCATATTTACGAACTTAAATCTCTTTTTTTTATTATAGGGGGTATTTTTTACTAGAATATTATTATGACAATTACTTAAAATCCAGATATTTTTAATAACGAAATCATCAACTATAATTCTAATGAATGATCAGAAACCATCTAAAAATACAGACTTTGACGCATTATTTTTTCCAAAGAATATTACTATCGTAGGGGCGAGTAGTAGACGAAAATTTGGAAAAGATATTTTTGTTCACTCTCTTTCTAAAAATGGTTATCCAAAAAACAAAATGTTTTTAGTGAATCCTAAATATGCGGGACAACAAATCAGCGGATTTAATTTTTATCCATCGCTGAAAGCAATTCAAGAAGAGGAATTAGATTTATTATATTCTAGTATCAGAGCTGAACTGGTACCAGATATGGTAAGAGAAGCTGTAGAAAAAAAAGTTAAATTTATTGTATTATTTACATCCGGTTTTAATGAACTTCTTACTCAAAAGGGCTATGATTTAAGGGATACAGTTTTAAAAATTATAGAAGGAACAGGTACTAGAATAATTGGTCCAAATTGTCTGGGTCCTCTGTGTTCTAAAAGCAAGGTGACTTACAATCCTCTAGTTTCAAGTGAAAGCGGTAATATTGCATTTGCTTCACAATCGGGAGGACATGCGATGATAATAGTTGAAATCCAGAAACATAGATCTCTTTACTTCAGTAAAGGAATATCGTTTGGCAATCAAATCGATGTTAATTGTCTGGATATACTCGATTATTACTCAAAGGATCCTGATACAGAAGTCATAGGTATGTATTTGGAAAGCACAGGAAGTGCAAATGGAAATCAATTTTTCCAAAAAATGAAGGAAGTTACCCCTTATAAACCTGTAATAATTTGGAAAGGAGGGCAGTCCGAGACGGGGGAAAGGGCTGCTGCAAGCCATACTGGTGCTGTTGCATCACCATTATCAGTATGGAAAAATGCAGTAAAACAAGCAGGGGGAATTTTTGTGGAAGAAAGTGGTCAGTTTTGGGACTTACTTTATGCTTTCTCAAAAATGGTAAATACAAAATACCCTAAAGGGGATCGTGCTGCCGTAATAGTGCCTGGAGGAGGAAGTTCTGTAGAAATTACGGACGTTATGACTAAAGAAGGCTTACAATTAAATGAACTATCGAATGAAACTCAGCAAAAACTCCAACCATTATATCCCGACGTCAATACTAGCGTAAGAAATCCAATAGATACTGGAATAGCTGCAGCAGATCCTAGTGTTTTAATAAAAACTGCAAAAATATTAGATCAAGATGAAGATATCGATATAGTATTATTATACATGCCCGCACATTGGATTAATACATTTGGAGGAGTGTTAGGGGAATCATTTACCGCTTCTATAGGACGGTCTTTTGGACGGTTATATAGGAAAATGTCATCATTATTCGTGGTTATTAGCCCTATTTTTGTTGTAGATGAGGTAGTTGCACGGATTTCAACAAAATTTAGGGAGATACTGAACGATAAGAATGTTTTATGCTTCTTAGGGGTTAAAAACGCATCAAATACTCTACGAAAAATTCTAGATTATACAAAATTCCACAATAAATAAAATAATTTAAGGTAAATCAAATTGAAAGTTTTTTTAAGTGGTAGTTTTAAAGATAGAGAAAAAATAGCAGAATGGATGGAAAAATTAAGCAGTATTAAAAATGTAGAAATAATTTATGATTGAACTAAACATATATGGGATGAAGATAGAAAAAAATATGCTGAAGAAAATTTGTTAGCTGTCCATGATTGTGATATTTTTGTTTTTGATGTTGGAGAATACGGAAGCTTGGGTAAAAGTATATTATTGGGGTCAGCTTTGACATTAAAAAAAGAAATTTACATTATTGGTCAATTTCCTGAAATAATCTTTGCCGATTTAATCCCAGATGATCACAAATTTGAAAATTTCCAAAAATTTTATGAATTTTTATCTGGTTAAGATCGAACTTGTCTAATAATTATTTTTTAATTCCACTATATTAGGAGATTTTTACTCATTTAAAGAGGCTACTAAATATTTTAGCCTAAGGATTTTATATAAAATAGGCTTTCATGTTATGAGCAATGAAGCGTAAAATTTTCCCTTTTTATTTCAAATTTATGAGTAACTAATACGCTCATATCCTTTAATAAAATTCAGATTTACGTATTAGACTAATCAAAATACTTATTTGAAAAAATTAACAAATTTTGGTAACCAATTAAAAAGAATTTTCTGGCAACCTTACTCTAATTTTTCAAAAAATATTTAAATTTATTAAAAGAATTAATAAAT
>JABXJV010000486.1 GCA_013375355.1 Candidatus Helarchaeota archaeon | reverse complement strand
TTTGCAATTAGTGGGTAACCTATTTAGAGAACTCTAATTTGATTTATTGAAAATCAATAACTTAGCTTGTCCAAAATGAGACATTTTAATTTATTTTGGACAGCAATGAATTATAACCTTTAATTAATAAAACATTAATATATCCAAATATTCATCTATAAAAAATTCAATTTTTTTATTTATTTACATTAATGAATATTTATTTTATATAATTAAATATTCAAATCCTCAAATACTTATTTAATAAATTATTTGTAAAACATTATTTTTAAATATAAAATTCAATGAATAGAAAATGATATAATTTGAGATGTTCTATGCAGAATTTTTGCAAAATGTTGCCACTACTTTAGAAACTATCATTACTATACTCTACTCATCTCCCCCGAAAAGAGTTCGCTTATGTATTTATGGAAATTTTTTTGATAACTATTCCTGAACTCTATCTCGTCTAAACTATGTCATACTCCCAATCGCTTAAAGTCATCAGAGTTACTTTTACGATACCATTTTAAATTAATCCGAACTTATTCCAGATTGTAAATACTACATTTGCAGATAACTAAACTATTAGAAAAATATTCCGATACTATTTGTTAGTGATACTTAATTTCATCCTATAACATAATTGCGCAATCGAACATTACAAATCACCGGAAAATACTATGAGAGATAGTAGCAAGGTTTTGGTAGTTGAAAATGATGCAAAAATCAGAGATGTGATTGGTATATATCTGAAAAAGGAAGGTTTTAATGTTTTACAGACGGATAATGGTATTGAAGCATTATCTATAATAAAAAAGGAAAAGCCGGGATTAATTATTTTGGACATTATGCTTCCCGGGCTATCTGGATATGAAGTTTGCAAACGAATAAAAACAAATGAAGAGACAAAAAATACTATAATTGTAATCCTATCTGCGATAGGACAAGATTCTACATCGATTAAAAGATATCAAGTAGAGGCTGACCTGTATGAGACAAAGCCATTTAGCCCGAAAAGCTTTGTAAATAATATAAAGAAAATTATAAATAAAAAAGGAAACTTATAATATGAAGCATTATAAGAATCATTTGCTTTTGTGGAATTCTTTATCCCCGAGAAAGCGCTCTTTGAGCGATACCTTTTTAGAAAATGGAATAGGCATACTTGTCAAAAACTGTCGCAAAGCCGGATATAATGTCGTTGTAGAAGATTGGGCGAATGAAACATTTTATAATAATATATCTCCAAAAGTGCTTTCGAAAATTAATCGGCTGTTGTACAAAAAATTACTTTTCGGGAAAAACTGGAGATATCCAAAAATTATTACCAGGCTTATCGGTTTTATTGCATTGACAAATCAAAATTTGTTAGAAATGTACCTCAATTTCATGACGCATAAACATCTCTCTAAAGTTGCTAAAAGAATTTCAAGAGAGAAAATCCCTCTTCTTGGTATTAAGGTTTGGTATGGTGATGGTTATAAATGGTCAAATGAACTTGTGAAAAAGGTTAATAAATCAAGTCCTGAAACAGTTACCATTGCTGGAGGGCCTCATCCGACAATTTATCAAGAGGAATTATTAAAGCACAGCAACTTTGATTTTGCAATAGTTTCGGAAGGGGAATATGCTTTGGTTGATATACTTTCAATAGCCAGAAATGGGCGCACAAAGTCAGAGATTGTTGACGAAATCAATAAAGCGGCTGAGAAGAATAAAATTAAAAATTTAATTTACAGAGACAATGGAATTATCAAAAAATCAGAGTGTAAAAGGCTCGATATTGCCAGCAAGGAAATTCCGGAATATACAAATTTAAACTCTAAAGTAAAAGTTCATATAATAATAGATTCGTTGGGTTGCCCATATGGGGAATGCAGTTTTTGTGTTCATGCCAAGTTCTATAGATACCAATCAAGGGACCCAGAACAGGTAGTAGAAGAAATAAAATTAATGCTTAAAAAAGGAATAGGTATATTTCGTCTTGCAGGCTCAGGTCCGCATTTGGGCGCGGTCTCAAAGATTGCCAAAAAAATACTCGAAAACAAACTAAATATTATATTTTCGATGTTTGGTATGGTAGTTCCAAAAGCCAAAAATCCAGAGCGCTATATCAAGTTAGTTAAAACATACGAATTGCTTATAAAAGCGGGATTGAGGGCAGTTTTCTTTGGAGCAGAAACGGGAAATGATTTAGTTCTTCGTGAAGCAATGGGAAAGATTGTGACGAGGGAAGATTTGATATATACAGTAAAGGCATTAAGAGAGGCATCACAGAACATCGGAATCAATGTAGATATCGGGCTTTCTTTCATTTACCCTGTTCCAACTTTAGGTAAGGTAGATTTGAAACAAGTTTATAATGACAACATAGAATTAGCCAAAGCAATGTCACCCGATTCTATTTTGTGTTCTCCACCGGGTCCTTTTAAATATACAGAATGGTATGAAAATCATGATAAATACGGTTTTACTATGGGAGACAACTTTTTATCTGAGATGCTAAACTATGAATATGTATTATACAAACCCTTGAATATGTGGAAAGATATTAATATTTCTCTTGATGGAATTCGCGGTAAAGGTCTTCTGGAAAAATGTCAGGAAATGAGAAAAGGATTTGAGAGCCTTGGCTTTCCGACCGAGATTACTGATGAACATTTTCTCTTATTAAGAAATGCGGGATATAGAGATAAGGCAGGAGTTGAGATATTTAAAAGAGAGACACTGTTAGATATAATATCATGTAACTATGATTTTACAAATAAAATCTATAAAGAATTTAACAAAGTTAGTGAAATGATTGCGGAAAGTAACAAAATAAACAATGCAACTCCATTAATTAATAAACCAATTCAAAAAATATTTGAAGAAAAATCCATTTATAAATAAAAAGGAGACAATAATTATGGAACAAATTACAGTGGTAAATGAAATTACTACAAACCACGCGGAAACTAAAATTTCCGATTTGCCCAGAAAAGACACTAATATTGGTGCTGAGAAGAAAATTATATTTAAAGAGATTTACGATGATGACGAACTAATAGAAATGTTTTCCTTGCGGTGTCTTGTGTATCAGTATGTAAAATATTTTTTCAGTTCAAATGGAGATCAACTCACTGAAAATCAATTAGATATCGATTGTTTCGATTTATATTCTACCTTCCTTGGTGCATTTGAAATAACAAAAAACTCTAAAAGACTAATTGGGACAGTTCGAATTATCAGTGGAAATGAACAATCTGTTTCAGCACCATTTATTAAATCTCTTTACAAAACTCTACCAGGTCATGAATCTGACGGCAAATTAGAAAGAACAACGCCCTTCCCTCATATGGAGACTTTTAATGTTCCACATAGACATTACACTGCATTTTTTGAAGACAAAAATGCTCTAAGCGGGAACAACTCTTCAATAGACGATAAGCCTTATGAAATTTCCCGACTGGCGGTACTGCCCGAATACTGGAAAACAAAAGACAGAGTCGAGATGGGACTTCATGATATGATAATTTTAAGTTCATGGAAGGCAAAACCCCGAAGAAACATATATATGATCGCCACTCATCCCAGGACAAAGAGAAGATATGAAAGAATCGGATTTAAAATTATCCCAGGTACTGGAGAACATTTATATAAGGGAATTAATCAGCCAGCAATCTTAATGATAATGAATTTAGAAGAGTATCTGAATAAACCTAATCCATATAGCAAAAGATGCAAATCTGCATTTCCGTCTTTTATAGAAAATGGTTACCATTCAATGGGCTAATTTTTGGATTGCTATTCCTATAAATGAATCCAAAGACAAAGGGAGAATTTTTTGCACATCCTTAATGAATTACAATATTCTTTCAAAACAACTGATAATTCATTTTAATACTTCTTTTTTAATGATGTAAAAAAGCTATTATTATCATATTTGATGTTTTAGTTTTTCTAATAAAAACTATGACCATTTTATTTATTGCATATATTGATGAAAAGACCACTAAGTCTATTCTTTTACTAAATCTAAAGAGCGCCAGAACAAGTAACGGATTGTGAGCATTTTATCCCTGTCAAATATCATTAGGAAAGCAATTATTCCAGCTGAAAGGATACCAATAGTTACAGTTTCTTCTAAGCTGTGACCGGTCTCAGATATTGCTTCAGTAAAATTTGTGTAAAGATACCAGAAGTGTTCAAGCTGCTCAAACTTTGGTTTTGCCATAAAGAAATTTATCAATGTAAATATACAGCAGATCAGAAAAGTAAATATATAGTATGGCGAATCCATAATAAAGATATCCAATAGCCTTAAGATTTTAATAACAATAAACCAGCAGTTAAAAAACATACAATGAAATAAAAATAGAAAAGCAATTTGAGCCGGTATTACCGTTAGTGTAGAAACATCATAATGCACAAGATTAAAATTTAAAAACCAGTAAAAAATAATCAGCTCAATAATCAATCGAAATAAATTTAATATTATGTCTTTCATTGTTAATATTAATATTTTTATTTGATATGTAACATAGAATTAATTAATTTTTAATAGAATTACTTGTCATACTTGCTGTGATAAAAGTGAATATTCTCACAATTGGATAATCTTCTGCATCTAATTTCTATTGGATAAGAGGTAATAATTTTTGTGTCAGGCTTTAATCTATTTGCTATTGCTGTTTCACCTGTTTTACATACATCGATGATGCAGTCAGCATCACCCGAAAGAAAATAACCCTCTGCCTTTCTGGTAACTAATTCAAGTCTAAATGGAAATTCTAAATTATTCAGGAAAGCTTTTGCTATGTTCGAAAACCTTTTTTCACAGACTACCTTTATTTTTTCCCTCTCTTTTCTTCAATTATGTCACGTAAACTTTTATTTTTTGGAACTAGTGTCATGTCAAGTTAATAATGTTGGATAGAGTCGTTTCAATTTAATCCTGGCGTTATCAGTAGAAAAGCGCCAGTCTACCTTTGCTTTGCGAGAATTGCGCTGATTCTGCCATTG
>JABXJV010000050.1 GCA_013375355.1 Candidatus Helarchaeota archaeon | reverse complement strand
CCCTGGTCCGTATCCTTCATATATAACCTCCTCATAAACAACTCCAGGAAGTTCACCAGTCCCCTTTTTAATAGCCTTTTCTATATTAACAAGAGGCATATTGTTAGCCTTTGCAATTTGAACTGCAGTCCTTAAACGTGGATTCGAATTTTCATCCCCCCCACCCTGCCTTGCTGACACAGTTATCTCTTTTATCAATTTCGTAAATAGCCTTCCCCTTGCCGAATCGGTCTTCTCTTTTTTCCTTCTTATCTGACTCCACTTTGAATGACCTGACATAAATTCCCCTTCAATATAAATCCTTTATAAATTTTCATTTAAATTTACAATATAATAGATTCTTTCCCTAATTCCTAATAAAAAACATATTTATGCCCAAATTTGTGAAAAAAATTTTAACCATAATCCATATATTTACCAAAGTTCCGTAATTATATCAAAATGAAATATCCCATTTTTTCAGTTTTTCAATCATTTTGTAATTAGTCAAATCATAATGAATAGGGGTAATAGAAATCTCCATTCGATGAATAGCAGATTCTTCGGTCTCCAATTTTTTATTTACTCTTCTTCTCTTTCCGTCAAGTTTATAATATATTCGATTCACACTGTCAATCTTTTTTATAAAATATTCAGAAAATTTCTCATTCCCCTGTCTGGTAATACGGACGCCTTTGATATTAGTTTTCGCAACCGGTGGAATGTTAACATTTAAAAATGTTCCCTCCGGAAGACCAAATTCCAAAACCTTTTCTGCAAGTTTTTTCCCAAACTTTGCAGCAAAATTAAAACCTACCTTCCTCCAATTACCAAGAGAAATGGCAATAGAGGGAATCCCAAGTATAGTGGCTTCTATGGCTGCCGAAACTGTTCCAGAATATATTATATTCAAGCCTGTATTCTCACCATTATTTATACCCGATATAACAATGTCAGGAGTTTTCGGCATAATTTCCATAACACCAAGTTTTACGCAGTCAGCAGGGGTTCCTCCAACTGCATATCCAAAAAATTCTCCATTCTTGAAATACTTCTCTACACAGATTTCTTCCTTAACAGTAATTGCATGACTAATCGCACTCTGTTCACTATCAGGAGCAACTACAAAAACACTCCCAACTTTTTTCATCTCATGATACAATATATCAAGACCACACGAAGATATCCCATCGTCATTGGTTAATAATATCCTGTATGTTCTTTTCTTTGACATAAATTCATTTTAAAAAGAAATGAGGTGAGAAAAAATGTGATTATCTTTTCATTTTGTTATGGTCGCCAATAAAGAAATCCAAAATTTTGGTTAGTTTTTCCTTCATTTCTCTTCTATTGACAATCATATCGATAAAACCGTGTTCCAATACGAATTCTGACCTCTGGAATCCCTCTGGCAGGTCTTCACCGATTGTTTGTTTAATAACTCTTGGTCCAGCAAATCCAATCAATGCTCCGGGTTCTGCGATTATAATATCACCGAGCATAGCATAACTCGCCATAACCCCGGCTGTTGTTGGATTAGTAAGAATAGAAATATATAAACCACCACTTCTTGAAAATTCAGCAATTTTTGCGCTTGTCTTAGCCATTTGCATAAGGGACGTAAGCCCCTCCATCATTCTCGCTCCACCAGAAGCAGATACAATTATCAAGGGAAGGTGTTCATTCATTGCTCTCTCAACAGACCTTTTAACCTTTTCCCCTACAACAGAACCCATACTCCCACCAATAAACCCGAAATCCATAACTCCAATCACAACTTTATATCCACTGATTACCCCAAATCCGGTCCTTATTGCCTCATTTAGATTTACCTTCCTCATCGTACTTATTAATTTTTCACTATACTTTTCCTTCCCCTTAAAATCCAAAAAATCCTTTGATTTCATATTAGCATCTGTCTCCAAAAAAGAGCCTTCATCCACTAACATATTGATATAACCACCACAACCCATCTTAAAATGAAAATTGCATTTTATACAAACATTGAAATTTCTTCTCAATTCTTTTACGTATAAAATTACACCGCAATTCTCACACTTTACCCATAGACCCTTTGGAAGGTCCTTCTTTTCTCTCGTTAATAAACCACTAATTGATCTTTTAAACCAAGACATTTTTATCTTTATTATCCTGACCTATTCATAAATCCTGTTATTAATATTTTAAATTTATTTCACCTTTTTCTGTCATCCTGAATCCTGTGCTGAACTTGATTCAGTATTATTTCAGGATCTATCAATAAAAGATTCTGAAACAAGTTCAGAATGACAGTGATTTGATTATTTGCTAATTTTGTGAATTATTATGCCAAATATAATTACAAAAAATAACGAGTTTTCAAAATTTACCAAAGTTTAGTAATGTAACTTTCCCATTACATTTTGTAAACTGAAAATGCAAAAAATCACAGAGGAGCCCAAAAAGATTTAAGTTTTATTGATAAATTTTGCAGATATTCAAGATAAATATTTAGCCCAAAATCAATCGCAATGTATTAGTTAAAGGTAGTGATATTATAAAAAACAATATTATAAAAAATAAAATAAAAAACCAAATTTTTAATATTTCTAACTTAATATTAAAATGTTTATTTTTTTTAAGAAAGAATTAAAAATTTAAAAAAATGCTTGACATTTGAGTGTCAAATTTATATAATTGTGATAGAAATTACAGAATTTTTTTAAATCTTATTTAGAAAATAAATGTGGATTATTATGGCATAAAATTTGCGTTCTAATTTACACGAAACCATTTTTTTGAATTAATTGTTTAGTTAATTAGAATTTAATAAATCCGT
>JABXJV010000485.1 GCA_013375355.1 Candidatus Helarchaeota archaeon | reverse complement strand
TGAAATTGATGTAAATGGAATTCTAAATGTATCAGCAAAGGACCTAGCAACTGGAAAAGCTAATGCTATAACAATTACAGCATCTACAAAAATGGCGGACGGTGAAATAAAAAAGAAAATTCATGAAGCAGAACAATACGCAGAAGAAGATCGAAGGCAAAAAGAACTTATTGAAGCTAAAAATCATGCAGAATCGTTAATTTACCAAGTAGAAAAAATAGTAAGAGAAAATGAAGCAAAAGTTGGAGATTTAAAGCCACAGATTGACCAAAAAATTCTTTCATTGAAGGGTGCAATTGAAAGTAACAACTTACAGAGGATTAAATCAGGCATGGAAGACTTGCAAAGAGCTATGCACGAAGTTTCTGCTAGAATGTATGGACAACAAGGTGGTCCACAACCAGGATATGGCCAAACAACTCCTCCACATGAAACTGAAGAGGAAAAATATCGAAAAGCGACCGGACAAGATAATGTGGTTGATGCTGATTACGAAGTAGCGTAAATACTCCGCTTGAATCTTTTATTTTTTTAAACATGAAAAATATCGTAAAATACTTTATCAAAAAATATTTTTTTAAATAATAATAACCATGGGGTCGTAGTCCTAAGTGGTAATAGACACCGGCGGTGATACGTTCGGAGATGCGGGTTCAATTCCTGCCGATCCCCCCAAATTAAGACGTAAACGTAGACTAAATGTTAATATAAATAAAATTCATGATTATTAAATAGGTGAATTTATGAATACTAAACTTAAAGAAGAAATTCAAATTGCAGAAGCTATTATCCGTAAAGCTGATCAAATATTAAAAGAAAAAGAATCAGAAGTTGGGGATTTAAAACCAGTTATTGAAGAAAAAATAAGTACTCTAAAAGATGCAATTAACAATAAAGATATTAATTTAATACAAACCACAATGGATGAACTTCAAGTTCCAATTCATCAACTTTCAGCTAAAATTTATGAACACACTCAAAAAAATGTAGATCCCCTTGAATGTGATAATTGCCAAGTAAGTTTTAAACTACCACCAGGGTTAGCTCCAAAAACCGCTAAAAAGAAAAAGGAAAAAGATGAAGAAGTGGTGGATTCAGATTTAGACATTGATTAATGATATGAAAAAAGTTTATCCTTCAATTTTCCCCTACAGTTATTCTAAAAGAATAATAGGGAATGATAATTATGAAAGGTTTAAGAGGTACATAAATTGGTTAAGGATTATTATAAATTATTAGGTATTAATAAAAATGCTTCAAAAGAAGAAATTAAACGTGCATTTCGTAAAATGGCACGAAAATATCACCCTGATGTGAATCCAGGTGATAAAAAATCAGAAGATAAATTTAAAGAAGTAAATGAAGCTTACATGTTATTAACTGATGATAAAAAACGAGAAATGTACGATAGATTTGGGGTTGTAGAGGGTGATCCTTCCAGTTATCAGCAAAGACCAGGTCCTGGAGGTGGATTTCGTAGAGGACCAGGTGGAACATATACATACACCTCTACAGGTGGACCTGGTGGTATTAATCTTGAAGATCTATTTAGAAATATAGGAGGACGATCTGGACGTAGATCTGGTGGAGGCTCTCCATTTGATGATTTTGATGTCTTTAGTGATCTAGGAGACATTTTCAATGTTTTCAGAGGTCAACAACGAGGTCCTGGTCGTACAGGGGCTAGGATGCCACAATCTGGGGAAGATTTAAGGTATGATATGGAAATAGAATTTCAAGAAGCATACTATGGTGGAGAAAGAACAATCAAATTTAAGAACCCAGGTGCAAATAAAGAAAAAACCATTAAAGTTAAAATTCCTAGAGGAATCCATCCAAATCAAAAATTAAGAATAGCAAATGAAGGGATGCCCGGTAAAAGAGGTGGACGGGCTGGGGCTTTGTATATTTCAGTAATGATCAAACCGCATCCGTATTTCAAGAGAAAAGATGATGATCTATATTATGAGACTGAAATTCCATTTACTGTAGCCTCTTTAGGAGGAAAAGTTTCGATTCCTAGCATGGAAGGAAATTTAACTTTAAAAATACCTCCAGGAACACAAGATTTAACGACGTTTAGATTAAAAAATCAAGGCTTTTATGGAATTGGTACAGAAAAAAGAGGAAATTTATTAGTTAAAGTTAAAATTAAAGTCCCTAAAAATTTGAATCCAAAACAGAAAAGATTAATAGAAGATCTGCAAGCTTTAGGTTTATAATTTTAAAATAATGATTATTTAAATTAAAAATTATAAAAGAGGAGTAAATTATAATGTTAAATTTTGATAAATTCACGGTTAAAGTTCAAGAAGCATTTTTAAGTTCGCGTTCAGTCGCACAGCAATCGAATCACCAATCTATCACTCCAGAACATTTTCTTCTTGCTCTTTTACAGCAAGCTGAGGGGATAACAATTCCTATTCTACAAAAAATTGGCATTAATCCCCAAAATGTAATAAATGATTTAAATCAAGAAATTAGAAAAATTCCAAAAGTTACAGGTTCTGGAGCTACCGATGTTTTTATTTCTCCTGAATTAAAAAATATTTTAGAAAATGCTTGGAAAGAAGCAGAAATTTTTCATGATCAATATTTGTCTGTTGAACATATATTAATTGCATTATCAGAATATCCCAATTCACAGGCAAGTCGTATATTAAAAAAATATGGTGTAGATAAAGATAAAATTTATCATGCTTTAAAAGATATTCGAGGTGCTCATACTATTACTGATCAGGATCCTGAGGGAAAATATCAAGCATTAAAAAAATATGCTCGAAATCTCACTGATTTAGCTAGAAGAGGAAAATTAGACCCTGTAATTGGGCGTGACGATGAAATAAGACGGATAATGCACATCCTTTCCCGTCGTACTAAAAACAATCCTGTTTTGATAGGAGAAGCGGGGGTAGGTAAAACTGCTATTGTAGAGGGTCTTGCTCGAAGAATTGCCAATGGGGACGTTCCCGATTCTCTTAAGAATAAGGAAGTAATATCTTTAGATCTTGGAGCGTTAGTTGCAGGAACAAAGTATAGAGGCGAATTCGAAGATCGCTTAAAGGCTGTATTAAAAGAAATAAACGCGGGAGCTGGAAAATTCGTACTTTTTATAGATGAGCTCCATACATTGGTAGGTGCTGGAGCTGCAGAAGGTGCAATCGATGCCTCAAACATGTTGAAACCAGCACTTGCTAGAGGTGAACTTAGATGTGTAGGAGCAACTACTATTAATGAATATCGAAAGTATATTGAGAAAGATGCGGCCTTAACTAGAAGATTTCAGACCGTTTATGTATCAGAACCCTCTGTCGAAGATACAATAGCAATATTAAGGGGTCTAAAAGAAAAATATGAAATTCATCATGGTATTAGAATTTCTGATGCCGCCATTATTGCAGCAGCAACTCTTTCTCATCGTTATATCACCGATCGATTTCTCCCTGATAAGGCTATCGACCTTATCGATGAAGCTGCATCTCGTCTGAGAATTGAAATTGATAGTATGCCTACTGAAATAGACGAAATCGAACGAAAAATTATCCATTATGAGATTCAAAAAGAAGCTTTGAAAAAGGAAATTGATGATAAAACTTGTGCTGAAAAAATAGAAAAAATTGATAAAGAACTAACTGAATTAAGGCAGAAAAGTGATACATTAAAGGCACAATGGCAAAACGAGAAAAAAGTTATTTCAAAAATATCGGAAATAAAAGAAAAACTTGAAAATTCTCGTTATGAAGCCGATAAGGCTGAGAGAATGGGCGAATTAGGAAGAGCAGCTGAATTGAAATATGGAGTTATCACAAATCTAGAGAAAGAACTTGAAGAAAATAATCAAAAATTAGAAGAAATTCAAAAAAATAAAACAATGTTAAAGCAAGAAGTAGATGCTGAAGATATTGCTAAAATTGTTTCTCAATGGACAGGAGTTCCAGTTTCACGAATGATGGAAGGAGAACGCCAAAAACTATTACAAATGGAAGATAGATTAAGACAAAGGGTAATTGGACAAGATCATGCATTACAAATGGTTTCTAATGCAGTAAGACGTGGTAGAGCAGGAATACAAGACCCAAATAGACCAATTGGAACATTTATATTTCTCGGACCCACAGGAGTAGGAAAGACGGAGACCGCTAAAGCATTAGCTGAATTCCTGTTTGACGATGAAAATGCCATGGTACGTATAGATATGTCTGAATTTATGGAGAAACATAGCGTTGCAAGATTAATTGGAGCCCCACCAGGTTATGTTGGTTATGATGAAGGTGGTTATTTAACAGAAGCTGTAAGGAGAAGACCATACTCTGTCGTACTTTTTGATGAAATTGAAAAGGCACACCCCGAAGTTTTTAATATTTTACTTCAAATCATGGATGATGGAAGGCTTACTGATGGTCATGGGAGAACTATCGACTTTAAAAACACCGTTATAATAATGACTTCAAATATCGGCACAGAATTCTTTACTCATGAAAAAACTGAAAAACTAAATGAGCTGGATGTAGAGATACGTAATGAAATGAAAAAATATTTCAAACCAGAATTTCTAAATCGAATTGATGATATAATTACTTTTAATTTCTTAGATAAATTATTGATAAAACAAATCGTGGACATCCAGATTAAAAGATTAAACAAAATTTTAGCTGAACAAAAAATTCAAATAGAATTAACTGATAAAGCAAAAGAATTCTTAGCTTGGCAAGGTTATGAACCTGATTTTGGTGCTAGACCGTTAAAAAGAGCAATCCAAAAGTATATTCAAAACCCTTTATCTTTAAAACTACTAGATGGAGAATTCTTAGAAGGTGATATTATCAAAGTTGATTGGAAAAAAGATGAAGTACTAGATTTTGAAAAAATCGGAGAGCTAGACTGATCCAATCTTAAATTTTTTAATCGTAATAAATTGCTTCTTACTTTGATATAGCTTATTTCTTCCTTTAAAGAAATTTTTTTATTATTTTACTTCATTGAACTTAATTTTTTTCATATCTATTATCGTTTTTTTTGCCAATATTTTCGTCTCTCTTTGAAGGTTTTTATCCAAATTAGTCTTTCAAGTGGTAAATAAATTAAAATTGTGGGACATTTTGTCTTAAGCATTATTTTAAATATTTTAAAGAGGTTTCTAATTTGTTTAATAACAGATTTAATTAGTTGGATGAATCTAATTTTATTATACAGACTTTCTTTTTTCATTGTTCCATATTTATAATTATGCCGAAATATTTCTAACGAATTTTTCCTATAATGAAGGGATTTAATATTTCCAACACGAATTATTTTATAACCTGCGTCTTTGACCCTTTTACAGATTTCGACGTCTAGAAATATAGGAGTATTAGGGATTCCAATATTTCGAATTATTTCTGTTTGATAAATAGTGTTATCTAGAGAACAAGGAAAATCAAACTTAGATAATTCTTCGGAATAGAAATTGCTAATGGCATTTATAGTTTTTGGTGATGGATAATATACTTGAGCTCCACACACAATTGCAACTTTGGGATCTTTTATGTATTCAGAGATACCTTTCCACCAATTCTTGCTTAAAAATAAATCTTGTTCAAAAGAAGCAAAATAGTGTGTTGAAACATGTTTTATTGCCTCTCTCATACCACCGTAAATAAAACCTTTAGTATTCTTATAAATTGTCCAACCATAACTTTTGGCAATTTGAACAGTATTATCTATGCTATGATCATCAACAAATATCTTTCTATTCAAAACTTCCTTAGGTATTGCCTTTTCGATGCATTTTAAAGCTAAAGGGAGAGTTTTTGCACCATCTTTAGCCCACATAACTATGTCTATCTTTATTTTTTTCACCCGAAAAATAAAAACTAACCTTTTTGCTAATATAAAATTTCAACAATTCAAATATAAATTTCGTTATGTAATTTTCTAGGATGAATTTCAAGATAATTCAATTGATCTAATGCAACTATTTGATTTTTGGAGTGAGGGTAGATCGAAAATTCCAGACCACAAAATGGCAAGTTTTGAAAAATTGAACCTTCCTAAGAATTTCGCTGAATGGAAGAAAAACATAGAATAACAGTTTGTAATTGGACTTGTTTTAAAGTTATTAAAGTTATTATTACTAATACTAGCGAAGTTATCTATATCGATCCACAGGGACATAAATTTGCTAGAAATATTAGATTTCGAAAAGATTGGAGAGGTAGAGTGATTCAAAGGACCTAAATTATTAAAGAAAATTATATTAGGAAATATATAAGGAGGGCGCTTGTATAAAAGATTATTAAAGATTATTTATCTTTCTCATTTAGTTTATCTTACATTTTTTTTATTAAAAAATATTATTTTAAACTAAGATTATACTCAATAGTATGAATTTATGTTATTTTATGCACAAATTTGTCAAATAACTTGATCAAAATCCTATGATCAATTAAAAATATTTAAATATAACGGTGTCATATATATAAATAACGATGTAATTTTTTGCTGAATAAGATAAATTTTTAAATACTTTCTTATATAGAATAAATTGTAATATTATAATATTAAAATATAATAATAAACAAATATAACAGTGTGATTTATTTGGCATCAGATGCCGTAAAAACAGAAGTTGTAAAAGATAAAAGAGATAAGATCATATGCCCTGAATGTTTCAATGAAACCAATATAATTTCCGATTATAGTACGGGCGATCAAATCTGTGGGGAATGTGGATTAGTTATTAGCGAAAAAATTATTGATCAAGGACCTGAATGGCGTGCATTTAATGTATCAGAGCGTGATAAACGTGCACGTACAGGTAGTCCTATTAGCATGACAGTTTTTGATAAAGGACTCTCAACTGTGATAGATTCTCACGATAAAGACTTTTATGGTAACAAAATTAAACCTAAAAAACGAGCTCAAATATATCGCATGCGTAAATGGGATAATCGAACAAGGATTCACGATGCTATAGCCAAAAACCTATCTAAAGCCATGTCGGAATTAGATAGGTTATGTTCACAACTCGAGATCCCTAAAGATATTAAACAAGAAGCTGCATTCCTATACCGAAAAGCCCTCGATAGCGGAAAAATAAAAGGAAGAAATATTGCTGGCATGATGACTGCTGCTCTTTATGCTGCTTGCCGAATGCGCAATATGCCACGAACTTTTGATGATTTACAAAGATTTTCAAAATTAAGTAAAAAATCATTGAGGAAATTTTATAGAATTTTTGTGGAGACTATGAATCTAAAGGTTCCACTTGCTGATCCTAAAAGTTATGTTCCAAGATTTTGTGCGGCTTTAAAGCTTTCTAATCATGTTCAAAACAAGGTTTATGAGATATTAAGTGATATTAAAGGGAAAAATATAAGTTCGGGCAGAGATCCCACAAAACTTGCAGCAGCAGCTATATATATAGCAGCAATTTTAGAGGGAGAAAAACGTACTCAGAAAGAAATTGCTCGAGTGGCAAATATTTCTGAAGTTACCTTAAGAAATAGATATAAAGAAATTACAAAGATTTTGAAAATAAGGCTTGAATTTTAAATCAATTTTTAATTGTGGGATCTCTACGTTTCCTTTTAATTTGAACACGATTGAATAAAGAATTGTAATAAAGATAGATTAGTTAGAAATTAATCATCTGAAATTTTCTTACTCATTTGCACCATATCTTCAATTTCATCACATGTCGGTTTATCGGGACAAGTATCGCACTCCCATTCGTTGTCACAATCACTACGTATCTTTTCTAATCTCTCTTTCATTTCTTTTTGAAATAATTTTGAATATTTTCCACGGACTTTTTTCCCGATTAGCTCAAGGTCTTGAACGTCTTCTCTATTTGAAGTTACAAAAACAGTTTCCATTTTTTCTATTAATGGAAATTTTGTCTTGAAAATATGCATATAAGCTCTACCAATATTTTCAAAGGAAATTCCCTTTTGTACCACATTTTTACTAATTCTACACCATAATTTCTGGGGCACCGTCCTGATCATAAATCCTTCTATTTGATCGCCTACAAATTGAGCTCTTTCAAGAGATTTATATTGATCATCGGTAATATGTGCTCCTCCAATTAAAAGAACTTGACCAAAATCAAGAGCGTGCCCATTAGCCTCCGGAATATCGGGACCTATTAAAGTAATTTTTCCATCATCCATTAAATGTGGAAAATTTATAAGAACAATAAAAGCACACGAAGCCGTTTGTGGAGAACCTAATTCTACAAAGGTGTCTTCTTTTAATAGTATATTTTCCCCAGCTCCCGGTCCTACTTTAATAGATAATCCCTCTAATAATTTATTTGGGTCACATTTAAACTCTCTAAAGGGTTTATTTCTATTTCTTCTTTCCGCTAAATAATTTCTAATATCTTCCAGAAACATATTTCTCAATTTGAGATTTTATTTAGAAAAATACCTTTAATTTTCTAATATAAAAAGAAAAAAAGAAAAATATAATTTATCCATACTTAAAAGATTGCGGCACGAGAATTTTTTTATTTGAATTGCCAATCTTGGAGATGAAATATTTTGAGAGCAAAATTTGGAATTCAATTATTTTATAGCCACAGTTATGATTTCGTAAGAAAAAAACTGCGAACAGTAGGGAAAGAAGGTTGGGACTCGGCTTGGTTGCCAGACCATTTACGAGGAATACCTCCTATGACAATTGATGACTTTCTTTGCGTTTGGCCCATGTTAGGTTCATTTGCTGAAATGGAGCCCAATCTAGTTTATGGAGTAGCTGTTACTGAGCCGCATCGGCTTCATCCAGCAAGTTTAGCCCAAACAGCAACTACAATAGACCATATATCTAATGGTAAATTTATATTAGGAATCGGTGCTGGTGAGGCAATGAATCTAAAGTGTTATGGAATTGAGTATAGCTACGCAGTTTCAAAAATGAGAGAACATCTTGAAATATATAATAAATTTTGGGAATCAGAGGGAAAACCGATAGATTATGATGGTCGTTTTTATCATATAAAAAATGCAGTCTTAAGTCCTTCTCCTATTCAAAGATCTAAAGACGGAAAACCTCATATACCAATTTGGGTGGCTGGTAACGGTCCTAAGACCAAACAATTAACTGGTGAGCTGGCAGATGGATGGATACCTTTCCTATTATCGCCGAAACTTTACAAAGAAGATCTTGAGGATATTAAAAAAGCTATGACTAATTCAAATCGAGACCAAAAAGATTTTACTGCCGGTGCCTTTTGCCAAATATACATGAATGATGATGAAAAAAAGATTAAGCAACGAATAATTGCTCAAAAAATGAGGCTAATATTAGTTCCTCAAGCATTAAAGAGCTATGGCTACTGGAAAGACGAATATTGTGAACTTTATGAAAAAGTTGGATTAAATCCAGAGCGATTGTCATTATTAGAGTGGGATTCAGAGGATTTAAAGAAAATAAGAATTGACAAATTATTTCCAGTAATTAAGGATGTTCCAGACGAATTTATCCGACAAGAAGGATTAATAGGTGATGCAGAAGAATTAACAAAGAAAATTGAAACATTGATTCAATCAGGGGTAGAATATTTCGTCTTAGAAATTTTAAATGGATCATCAAGCAAAAATGCCCCTTTTACTTACTTTGAAGTTTCAAAAATATTGGCAGAGAAAGTTATACCGCAGTTTAAAGATTAATTTTAACCTTTTTTTTATACTCATTATATTTTTTAAGAGTCGTTGAAGCCCAAAAGGCAGATATTCATCCTAGACCAAAAATAACTCTTTTATCACTATTTTTCATCTTCAATGTCAAAAATCCAGCCATCTTTTGGGTCACCCTTGAGAATTGGAGTTTTTTGTTTTATTTTATCAAGAATCAAATTCAATATGCCGTGAATGTCTGATTTTCTTTCAAGTTCCTCCTTAATATCCAGATTTTTTGATAATAACAGTATTTGATCAAGGGGTTTTGATTTTTTTTCAATTCTTTGGCCGTTCCTATCAGCCATTGATGAAAAATCCACGCTGGAAGAGCCAAATATTTCACTCCAAGCGGCCCTATCATCCTGATCTTCGATTATAATTTTAGCTTCTGCACCACCTAATACCTTTAGATTTCCTACAGCATAATCGATACCAAGATGTATAAAAGGCACATTGAATCTACCGCCTATAAAAACTTCTCCAAATAATAATGCTGCATTTTTAATATTTGCATCTCCAGCTATTGCCGTACTATTCCAAGGCGACTTGCTAATCCAACTATCAGAAACTGTTAATGATCCTGTTACCATCAATCTTGAATTTTCTTTCATTGAAAGACTCCCATTTTCAACAATGATATCACCATCAACAATTAACTGATCATTTTTGTTAAGCGTAAGATCTCCTTTTGATACTTTTAAATTTCCTTCAATGAAAAGCCTTCCATTACATTTGAGATTGGTACCATCGATTATAGGATTAGGCTTGTGAATTCGTGAAGATGCAGCTAAGTTTGTTACGAAAAAAGTATCTTCGGTCCAAAAGTGAGGATAATCATCATCGATTTCAGGAGCTATTTGTTCAAGAGTTATTTTTTCGGACTCAATAGCCATGATTAGAGATTTAAATTTTTCAAGGTCGAAATCGAATTCCCCTTGAGATTTCGCTAATAAAACCTGTGCATTTTTTGGGTATGTTCTAGTTTTTTGGGAAGATTCTATTGCCTTTAATAATTTTTGTTTTGAAATCATTTTCATCATCTTGGTATTAAATTTCTAGTTTCTGCGAAAATTTGTAAAAAAAAATTATTAATGAATGAGAATTAAGTTTTGTGCTTAAGTTTTTTTAAGTGTATAAATTGCTACGATTAAAATCCAAGCTATCGAAATAAAAAATAATAACCATTCGAATATTAACAACTGAGCAAGAAACATAATAAAAAAGAAAGGGATATTCAACAAGGAGAATAATAATAAGATGTAGTATAATTTTCTAGGAAACTCCTGAATTGAACCTATTAGTAGGCTGGAAGAAATTAATACTATTACTAACAGTGGGAAATTTATTAGCGCTATAAATAGGTGGATTGTATAATAGATCGTATTTGGGATAAACGGGAAAAATCCCGATAGAGATACAAGTATATTTACAATTAGGCCAAGTATTACTATTAAATTTGTACGATTTTTATTCGCTCCCTCTTCTAATAAATATTTTCCAAGAAATACGGAAAATGGAATTCCAAGAGCTCCAGAAAGAACTACACCTATATTAAATAATAAACCGATCATACCTGGAACTGCACCTAAATCACTAATATAATTATTAAACATATTATAACCTGGTGTAGAAACATATCCAATAAAAATAACAGTAATGTATATACAGTTACCTATAATGGGAAAGACTCCGCCGGGTATCTTTTCGAAGAGTTTTTCAAAAGAGCTATAAATTTTTTCCATAAAATCACCCCTAAATAATTGATATTTAATAATTATCTTTAAACGAAATTTATTCTCTCTTCATTTTTTAATCCTCCAATTTTTAGAAATTTCTTTAACTTTAAAGATTTTTAAAATATTTTTCCGGGTTTTCAAGTCCAAACTCTTTTTTCTTCAATGCCCTTTTTCTGGCCTCTTGTTCGTACGGGAAGGGACATCCGCATTTTGAACAGTCCACGTCCGATCCGAGCACGCAAGGGAGTTTTCGATTTAGATTCAAGTCCAAGGTTAGAGTTCGTTTGGGCATATTGCATTTAGAGGTTGCAGCGGGTGCGTTTTCGCTTCGCATCATTTCGAGGACGACCTCTTCGTTGAGTAAAAACCTCGGGTAACTTTTCTTGAGCTCCATTAGACGATCAATTATTTGATCCCGTTCTTCCCACGATAGATCGAGCTGATTTTTCTGGGTTACGGAATGCTTGTAGCCCTTTATTTCCTTGTATTTCTTCAACGGGGTAAAAAACATGGCGTGCATTCCTACTACAGGGATGTCGGCTTCCGATAGCTCCTTTACCATCTCCTCCAGGCACTCATGGTTAGAACGGTGAAAAGTAGCGAGAAAAGCAATTGTTCTAGCAGTTGTATTTTTCAGATTCTCCATTATTTTATCATACGTGCCTTTTCCCCTGACTTCATCATGAATGGGACCCGTTCCGTCCAAAGAAATGAATGTTATGAGATAGCGAATTTTCGGAATGGGCAGCGTGCCGTTTGTAAATAACTGGTTAATCTTGAACAATTTACAGCCCTTTTGGACGACCTCGGTCCTATATAGGGGCTCACCTCCACTCCACCCCATGCTTATAATGTTATGCCGTTTTTGAAGAATCTTAAGACCCTCTAAAAACCCTTTGGACTCCATCTCTCTCGAATCATGCTCTTCACGGAAATAGAAGCAATGCTTACACCTTAAATTACACTTATCAGTGACATCAACTATCGCACTCTTATGCTGAACGCCAGTAAGGTTTTCGTACATTCAATTTCACCCCATTAATATGATTAATATTTTTAACAAAATGTGTTAAAAAATGTAACTGAATTAAATAATTTTGGTGAGCCCCACCCTCGCAAAAAAGGGGAATGTAGGGAGGAGGGGGTTAAAAAGTAATATGTGAGGGTACCATCAATATTATTATTTATGTTTTTTATGTAATAAAGATAGATTTAATTCAAAAAATTATAAAACATATTAGGTGATGTAATGACTCATCATGAAGCTTTTTTATGCAACGATTGTGGCTGGGGCAGTAAAAAAGATAATTGCGCGAAATGTGATAAATGGATAGGATCTTCTGGCGTCCCCGCGAGATTATGCGACGACTGTGGCTGGGGATCTAAAAAAGACAACTGTGCGAAATGTGGAAAATGGATGGGCTCAACCAAAATCCCTGCAATGCTATGTAACGATTGTGGCTGGGGGTCAAAGAAAGATAATTGTGTAAAATGCGGTAAATGGGCTCCTTAATACTCGCGTAAACATCCACTTATAATTTTTTTAATTTAAATTATTTTTTTTATATTGTAATAATGAGATTTGGTATTAAGATGAAATTAAACAGAATACAAACATACGTACTTGCTTATGGTTGGTTCCATTCTGTTTATTTTGCAATTTGGGCATTCATTGTATACTCCACGAGCAGTCCTTATAATGCTTATGGATATGGGCTAGCAGGAACATTCATCGGTGGGATTGTGAAGGCTTTAACATTCGTTCTTGTTAATGGATTAATAATTCTTGCAAGTGCTATTTTGATTATTCTTGATAATCGTCAAAGGCAAAATGAAATAGATTTTTCTTGGCAAAGGTCTAATTATTATCGTATAATTATTTTGGGAGTAACATTTTTTTTTGCTCTCCCGTGGTTATTTGCAATTCATGGAATATTCATCTCGGATGTTCCTGGCTTAAATATGATATTTTTAGGTGGTCAACCAGGAATTTTAGGCACAAATCCCTTTGATTATATTTATCCTGCTGTACATCTTGGACTACATCATGGTACAGATGGATATCTACATATTTCCTATGCTACAGCCTTTTCAATTCTTATTTTTAAAATGAAAAAGCCATTAATTCGTAATATTTCGATCTTTGGAATGGGATTTCTTGCATTTTATGGTTTTTTTGCCTATATTGAAGATTTTTTTCATGAACAAATATTAAAACGCGGTTTCATTCATCCCATTTGGCATTTATTAAAGTTATTTTACGATTTTGGTATTTTTTTTGGTTTACTTTTTGGAGTTATAATTCTAATTGCAGGATTGTATTATTTCCGTGATAAAGAATAAGACGACAGTCTATTTCATTTAGATTTATCGAAAATAAAGACTAAAATAGAACAAATCCCAAAACCTAAGAAAATTAACCCCTCATTCAAAAAATATCCAGCGCTTGGTGAAATTAGCAAAAGAATAAGAAAAAATCCCCCTAATCCAGTAAAACTGATACCTAAGATTAGAAAAAAATATTTTTCTAGAACTGATCTCTCTCTTTTTGCCACTATCTTTCTACCACAATATTTTTTTAGTATTAATTTATCGAATTATTTTAACGGTCACACCGCAGGTCCTTTACTTTATCCTTTTAAAGGTTTATTAAAATAATTTCATCCCTAATAATTCTATTATTCTCAAAACTATTTAGCTTGGTTTATTTTTAAGATAAACGTTCTCGAATATTTGTTTAAAAGTTTCATTTGATTGACAGCCTGCAAATAATGCTTTTTTTACAGTACCTGCTATAAAAGCTGGAACTGCAGAAATTCCAAAAGAAAAAGCCTCTTGTTTAGATTGCTCAACAATTGGTGTATACAAGCCGGTATTTAATTCTTCTTTAAGTTCATCTATATTTAATCCTGCCTCAGCAGCTACGTTCAAAATAACTTTAAGCTTTTCTATATCTTTCGTATCCAAAAAGTAGGCCTTATACATTAAATCTTGAAATTTTTCGTATTTTTCAGGTTGCACTCTTGCGAATTCGGACGCTTCAAGTGCTAATCTTGATTTGGATAACGCATTTGGAAGCTTGATTGGAATATTATTTGCACCTGCGATTTTTTCAATTCGTTTCCAAAATGATTTAATATATTCATTTACATCAATTGGTAAAAATGACATTGCCAAATCCGCTTCAAGTCCTTTTGGGTGAAGTTCATATGGTTTCCATGTGATTAACAATTTATATTCTCCTTCTGCTTCAACTTTTTTAAGAATCTCCTTAGCTAAATAGCACCATGGTCAAATGAAATCAAACCAAGCAATTATGTTGATTTCTTTCAATATATCACTCCGATTTCTAACTATTTCCATAAAATAATTTTCTTTACTTACTAATTATTTAAAAGTTAAATACATACTGTAAAAAATATATATCAATATTATCAATTTAAAATCAATATTTACAAATTCTTCTATATTTTTTTAAAAAATTCTCTTAATTTAATACAAACTTACTATTTGTCCGAAATATCTTTTAACTGGTAATTTTGTCGACATTTTCTTTAAGAAAAAGACTTATAAAACTGGAAAATCAATATTTCTTAATATTCTTAATATCTAATACTGGGATACCAAAGGAAGTTTTAGAACGAATCAAGAGGAAAATAATGGCTCAGTTCCAGATTGGGTAAAAAATCTTTTCAAAGATATCTCTCCAGAGTCAGCTAAAAGCGAAATTCAAAAAGCGCATGATTGGGCAAAAGATATTATTCATGAAACTAAACGAAAGAAATTCTCTGACCCATATTGGATAGAATATCCATTAATACAACGAGAAGCAAGACTATTGGAAGGAGAACACCTCAAAATTTACGGTTATATTCGTTCAAATCCCACTCATGATTTAAATAACCTTTTTTTAAAAAGCGGCTGTAAAGAAGAGAAATTTTTTGAAATAGTTGATGAGTTAATCCGTTACAATTATTTAAGAATATTTTTTGTTTATTACTCCCTTGAATATACAAATCGAAAATCTGCTTCTCCATATTTGAAAATGAAAAAAAGGGCAATAACATAACGCATTCAAATAAATATTAAAATATGGGAGGACGAAATAAATTGACAGATATGTCTAATAAATCCAAACAAGATGATATAAAAAAACTTATAGAGCTCAGTGGTGCAAAAAATATAGCCACTCAATCATTCAATTTTATAATGCAAACTTATAAAGAACAAGACCCCGAAATATACGAAATTTTAGAAAAAGAAATTAACTTAGAAGAAATGATTGATGAAATTTTTACTCACATATATAATAGATATTTCACTGAATCTGAAATTGAAGGTTTGATACGTTTTTATGAAAGTTCGCTTGGAAAAAAAATGTTAAGTCTAAGTCCTAAAATGTTTCAAGAAGCTGCGTTAATGGCACAAGAACAAATTCAGAAAAAATTGGAAAAATATATGGATTAATTCTCTTATTTAAAATCTTTAATTTTTTTAGATAAATCTTCAATTTCCTTTTGTAGGTGTTCATAATCCTCCAATTTTAAACCTTCCATTTTGCTTTTTGCTTCTAATATTCTCAATTTCTGAATTAGTCTATCTAATTGTTCTCTTCTTTTTTCTTCAGTCTGTTTTAAATAATTAACTATAAAGTATGCTCCTTTCTCATATAATTCCTTGTCTTCTTTTGATAAAAGTTCTGGACTAAGTTTTAAGTTCAATAATTCATCTAATTTACCTAGTCCTTCAATTTTTTTTATTTTATTGTTTACAAGGTATAAATCCCTTAATTTCTTCAAGTTTTCCAATCCCTCAATATTCACAATCTGATTATTATTAAGTCCAAGTCTAGTTAAGTTACTAAGGTCTGTTAATCCTTCAATTTTCTTAATTTGATTATTATTTAACCATAATTCATTCAAACTCGAGAGCTTATAAAGTCCCTCTATTTTTTGAATTTTATTGAAATCCATACTTAATAATTCTAAATTCTTAAGATTAATTAGACCTGTTATTTTTGTAATTTCATTATTATATAAGAATAATTTTTTTAGATTAATGAGATTATCTAATCCATCAATTTTTTTTATTGGATTATGGTGAATACTCAGTTCTTCCAAGTTTCTGAGATTATCCAGTCCCTCTATTTTTTGAATTTTGTTACTGCCAATCCATAGAATCTTTAAATCAGAAAGGTTTTCTAGACCTTCTATTCTCTCGATTTGATTATAATATAAGCTCAATTTTACTAATTGTGTTAAGTTATCAAGCCCCTCAATTTTAGTAATTTTATTAGTAGAAATATATAAAAATTCTAACTGGGATAGATTTTCTAATCCCTTTATTTTTATGAGTTGATTTGAATTAAGGTTTAATTCCTTTAAATGCGTTAAAGTTTCAATATTTTTAGGAATCTCTGTCAAATTATTTTGAAATAAACTAAGCTTGACTACATATCCATTTTTATCAATTTCGAGTTCATAAGAAGCTAATTGATATTTCTCATTCAATTTAGAAATTGCTTCTTTTTCTTGCTTATCCTTGATTTTTTGTATTTCTTTCATTAATATTCCTTATTAATCTGAATTTTTCTAGTTAAAACTTTAAATGATCTAATTTTTTATTTATTTTTTCTAATTCTTCCTGTAGATGTTGATAATCCTCTAATTTCAATCATGGCATTACGTATTATATTAATATTTTATAAGATATAATGATTGAGGATATTATTAAAAATAGCTTTTTCAATTTTTAACTCGAAATTGGAATTAATATTTAAAAATCCCATTTCTTCAATTTTCTTTTCTTAGGTTTGGCTGTTTTCTTTAATAATTCGTCTTTAGCAATCAATGCTGCACCTAAAGCACCGACTATTTGAGGGTCAATAGGGACTTGTAAAATTTTGGCTTCTGTAATCTTAACTAAATCATCCATACTTAACATTCCAGTCGGCAATACTATTGCTCGCAATTTTTCTTCAAGAGCCTTTTTCACACCAATATTTTTCGCTACACCCCCTGTTATAGTAAGATCTGGTTCTAACCCAACCCTATTAATTAATGCCATTGTCCGGCTAGCTATTGATTGATGTAGTCCTGCAACGATATCTACGACTCTTTTACCTTCTGCAACTAAACTGACTACCTCTGATTCTGCAAAAACGCTACATTGTGAAGTTATTAGTGCTGGACGTTTAGATTTTAAAGATAATGGCCCTAATTCATCAAGAGTAGTCTCAAGTGCTTTTGCCATAACTTCTAAAAATCTACCTGTCCCTGCAGCGCATTTATCGTTCATAGCAAAATCCACTAATTTTCCTGTTTTATCAATTTTTATTACTTTACAATCTTGGCCTCCAATGTCTACTATAGTACGCACAGACGGAAGGTAATGATGTGCTCCTCGCCCATGACAAGTGATTTCTGAAATGTTTTGATTCGCAAAAGGAACGCGGACACGACCATAACCAGTTCCTACAATAAATTTAATATCATCTCGAGTCAAGCCTGATTCTTGAAGAACTTCATCCATTGCATCATTTGATGTTTTAGATGGGAGGATTCTTGTAGGTACTATTGAACTTGCCAAGATTACGGGCTCTCCGGGATTTTCTCCAGTATCAAATTTGAGTAGGACTGCCTTTCCAGTTAGAGAACCGACATCAATGCCGGCAACAATCAAATACATAACCTCAATTTTTAAAAGTAATTGACAAATTAAGCTTCAAATAATACTTAGTAATTCATTTTTTAAAACTAATTAGTAATAGTTCTGATAAATTTCAAAATTTTTCATTCCAGACGACTTAAATCTACAAAAGTTTATAATAATTTGTATCGGTAAAACTAATTAATGAATAGGATTTGTATTGAGGATTATTTAATTGGCAAAAAAAAACCTAAATAAAAGAGTAATAGCTGTAGTGGGAAAAGGAGGGGCTGGAAAGACTATTACTACTGCATTAATGGCTAAAATTATTGCTAGAAGTAAAAAATATAAACTTTTTTTAATTGATGCTGACCCAGCGATGGCTCACTTAGCGAGAATTTTAGGTTTAAATGTTGAACTAACTTTAGAAGATATACGAAATGAGATAATAGAAGTAGCTGGCAGAAAAATAACAGAAGAAAAAGAAGAAATGGTCAGAACTTTAGATTACAAAGTATTTGATGCATTAATTGAAGGGAAGGATTTTTCATTGTTAGCAATGGGTCGCCCTGAAGGACCTGGCTGTTTTTGTCCCGCTAATGTATTATTAAGAAAAAGCATTGAAGTTTTATCCAAACATTTTGATATTATGTTAATTGACTGTGAGGCAGGTTTAGAGCATATTAATAGAAAAGTGATAAAAAGTATTGATACATTAATTATGGTTTCAGATTCGACTATAAGGGGAGTACAAACTGCTGAAGCAATAAGTAAGGCGTCCGCAAAATTTACTCAAAGTAAAAATACAGGACTTGTAATTAATAGGGTAAAAGATTCAGCAGAATCCATTCAAAATTATGCGAAAAAAGTTGGTTTAAATATATTAGGATTAATTCCTGAGGATCCTTACATTACTGATTTAGATAATTCTGGTGGAACTTTAAAAGATCTCCCTGAGGATAGCCCTACTATAAAGGCTGTTGAAAAGATTCTAAAAAATATTGGTATCGAACTTTAGATTAATTTTAAAGCTTCTTTTTGTTTTTCAATTAAAGTTTTTATACCTTTTTCGGCAACTTTTAATACTTCATCCAAAAGTTCTCGAGAAAAAGGTTCAATTTCAGCAGTTGCTTGAATCTCAACAAATTTCCCTGATTCAGTCATAACGCAATTAAAATCAACATCAACCATAGAATCTTCCTGATAATTTAAGTCAAGAAGAATCTGACTATCTGAAATTCCTGCACTTGTTGCAGCGACAAACTCTTTAATTGGGTTTTCAAAAATTATATTATTCTCAATTAAATGAGTGATTGCATCATAAAGTGCGATAAAGGCCCCTGTAATAGATGCTGTTCGTGTCCCTCCATCTGCTTGAATAACATCACAATCAATATAAATGGATCTTTCCCCTAATTTGTCAAGATCAATAGCAGCTCTTAAAGATCTACCAATTAATCTCGATATCTCCATTGTTCTGCCATGTATATGACCAATCCTACTTTCCCTCTCGTTTCTCGTATGCGTGGCTCGTGGAAGCATGGAGTATTGGGCTGTCAACCACCCACTTCCTTTACCAATCATCCATGGTGGTACTCTTTCGAGAACGCTTGCACAACAAAGAACTTTAGTATCCCCAAATTCTATCAACACACTACCTTCTGGAAATTTAACAAAATTCCTTTGTATTTTCACAGTGCGTAATTCATCAAACTTTCTCTTATCTTCTCTTTCCATTTACAAAATTTCCTTAATTTATAAAATTGTATTAAATAAAACTAATTTGCTAATTGTTAAATTAAAAGTTTTCAATTATTAATTATTATGCCTAAGGGTCCTATAAAAATGAGGTTTTTTTATGATTATTGACTTCCACACACACATTTGGACCGAGGAAATGCTTTCTCCAGGTTATAAAAAATATCTGAATAATTTTTCGGAAATAGCACAAATAGATACTAACCAATATAAAGCAGATCCAAATAATTTAATTGAAGATTTGGATGAAGCGGAAATTGATAAGGCGGTTATATTCGTTACAGATTATTCGTTTACGGAAGCGAAAATGGCAATATCTATCGAAGATTATATTAATTATATAGTTAAGAGCTGTGATGAATATAACGATAAATTTATCGGATTGGTGGGTGTCGATCCCAGACATGGAGAGAAAGCATTAGATTTAATCAAATATGGAATTGAACAAGGCTTAAAAGGTTTGGTCTTAACTCCTACAACTGGCTTTTATCTAAATGATAAAATTGTAACTCCCCTTTATGACCTTGCTCGTGAGTTAAAAATTCCTATAATAATTCATGATTTTGAACTTGTACCAATGCCATTCGCCCTTAAATATATCGACCCCTTTACTCTTGATGATGCACTAATGAAATATCCTGATGTAAAATTTGTTATAGCACCGATCGGCATGGCAATGGGTCAGACTGTAATGATTATAGCGATACGTCATTTAAGTCATGTATATGGAGAAATCTCAGGTTTTTCTACACAATTTATGGTTAACAAGATGCCTGATATGTTTCTCGTCCAGCCATTAGGGATGGCAAAAACACTTTATGGATCCGAAAATATGTTTTTTGGTAGTAATTGGCCATTTTTCGAAAATGTAGTTCCCCTTAAAGAGTGGCTCCATAAAATTAGAAGCGCAAAACTTCCTTTACTCATGAGACCATTTGGATTCCCAAGCTTAGAGGATGAAGATAGGAAAAATATTTTAGGAAAAAATGCTGCCGACCTTTTTGGGTTAAAGATAAGACCAAATAAAAAATGAAAAATCTAAATTAATTAATGAAATCTTTTTTTGTTTGATAACGAGTAAATAGTTAATGGATTCTTGATATTAAATACTGAGTTTATTTTAATTCTAATTAAAGAGCATTAATGATGTCCACATTCAGCATGGTATTGAAATATCCTTTTAAAAGTAAGCCGCATATGATCTGTGCGATTACAATACTATCAACGGCGACCTTTATTAATTTAATGATTCCAAGGTATACAGAATTCATCATTAATAATCTAATCACTCCAAATTTTAATTTCACATTTAATACTTTAATAGGAAACATAATTTCGATGATTATCTTAGCCATACTAGTATTTACTTTAACCGGAGTAGCTAGATATTTCCTGTCTATCGCTAATGGCCGGAGCTTGTATTATTTACGGAAAGATATCTATGGCTCTATCAATAAACAATCGTTTAGTTATTTTGATAAAAACGAGACAGGTCAATTAATCAGCAGAGCGACATCAGATGTTGAGCAAACTACCCGGATGTTTGGTTTTGGATTTTCAAATTTAATACGAACAACGATTTTATTGGGGGGACTATTAATTGCTGTTAATCTTTTAGATATGAGATTGGCATGGATATTTTGGTTAGTTATCCCAATTACATTCTTTTATTCATTTATACTTGCGAGAAAAATTAGACCCTACTTAATTAGAAGCCGACAATCGTTCGGGGAAATTACCAATATAATACATGAAAATATAATAGGGGCAGATGTAGTTAAAATTTTCAATAACCAAGACTCAGAATTAAAAAAATTTGATATAAATAATCGCGATTTTTTGATTGAAAGCAAGAAAGCGATTAATATACGAGCTCTTTTACTAGCTTCTAATATAATGATCGTTGGTGTTCTTACAATTTTGACTATATATTTCGGAGGATTATTAGTTATCTCAGGTTCAATGCGGCTCGGAAAGCTGATTGCATTCCAGTCTTATACTTTAATGGTTAGTTTTCCGCTAAATTTTATCGGTAATATTTTAGTTATTTATATCCAAGCTGAAGCATCTTTAACTCGTGTAAAAGAAGTTATAGAATCAGTTCCGGACATTAAAGAAAATATAAATCCTATTTCAATTGAAAAATTGGAGGGGAATGTTATTTTTGATAACGTAAGTTTCGGTTACACTTCAAATAAATTGATCCTAAAAGATATTAACTTTCACATTCCTCCTAGTACGACTGTAGCGATAATTGGGACCTCAGGCAGCGGAAAAAGCACATTTATTAATTTATTACCAAGATTTTACGACGTCAATGAAGGTCAGATCATTATTGACGGGATAAATGTAAAAGATTACAATTTGGGTGATTTAAGAATAAGAATTGGAATCGTTTCTCAAGAAACCTTCTTATTTAATCGAAGTATTCATGAAAACATTACTCTAGGCAGAGAAGGTCAAGTCTCAATGGAAGAAGTTATCGAAGCTGCAAAAATCGCTCAAATTCATGATTTTATAATGAGTCTACCGAACCAATATGAAACACTGGTGGGAGAACGAGGAATCCGGTTATCAGGAGGGCAAAAACAAAGAGTAACTATTGCTAGAGCATTGATTATCAAACCAGATATACTGATTTTAGATGACGTTACTTCATCCGTTGATGTAGAGACCGAATTTAACCTCCAAAAATCGCTTGAATCACTAATAAGAGATAGAACCACGTTCATAATCACACAAAGACTTTCTACAATTAGAAATGCAGATTTAATTATTATTTTAGACAATGGCCGAATTATAGGCTCAGGACCTCATGAAACATTATTGCGAGAAAATTCATTTTATCAACAAATCTATTCCACGTTATATAGCAAGAGAAAAAACATACAAAATAAGGAAATACCAAAAAAGGATGACTTGGAGGTTTCAGAAAATTGAGTATGAGACCAAAGGGAGGATTACGTTCATTATTTGGTGATAGAGGGAGGAAACTTTCATCCAAAACATTGTTAAGTTGGATTTTCTCCTATCTAAAACCATATAAAAAAACCTTGATAAGAGTTAATATATTCCTCGTATTCTTAATGTTGATCCAATCCAGTTTACCACTAATAATTCAAATAATCATTGATAATGGTGTCTTCTTCGCGGGAAATTCTCAATTCATTCTCAATTGGACAATAATTTACATAATTTCATTAATTGGAACATTTACGTTTGAATATTTAGTTCAATTAAAATTTGGAACTCTCGGTCAAAAAGTAATGTATAAAGTTCGAACAGACTTATTTAATCATCTTCAAGATATGTCAATGAGTTATTTTGATCAACATTTATCAGGAGATATCATTAGTATTTGTACCAATGATGTTGATTTACTGAATGAATTTGTTGGACATTATTTATTAATTATAATTTCGCAATTATTAAGTTTAGGCTTGATAATTGGTTTCATGTTTGTTTTAAGCCCAGCTCTTGCTTTAGTATCGCTCCTAATAATTCCCATTTATCTAATTACAGCATGGGTATTTCAAAAATCCTTAAAAGCATCGTTTATGATATCAAGAAAAAAGATAAGCAAAGTGACATCCGCATTACAGGAAAATATTGCAGGGGCAAAAATAATAAAAGCATTTGGTAGAGAAGAAGCAGCATTAGCCGAATTTGATAAAGTAAATCTTGAAAATTATCTAATAAATTTAAAAATTCATAAAATGGTTTCTGTTTTTTTCCCATTTGTTGAACTGATTTCCACTTTTTTCACTATACTCATTGTTTTTATATACGGTGGATTTACTTTTGGCCAAATTTCATTTTTTGGGCTCGTCATTACAACAGGAGTATTTGTAGCATTCTTGAACTATCTTACAAAATTTTTCAGACCAATAATGGCAATAACCCTAGCAACTAATATTATTGAAAGTTCCTTGGCGGCATCTGAGAGAATATACCTTCTATTAAATGAGGATGTTTCCCTTCCGGATCCTGAACATCCCATTGAATTAAAAAATATCAATTGGCAAGTGGATTTTAAAAACGTGACATTTATTTATCCAACCACCGATTCCAAATCTCTTAAGAATCCGCAATTTAAACTTCTAATGAGTAGTAAAAAATCGCAAATGGTCGAACTAGACGAAGAAACTTTAATCCAAATAGCTCAAAAACTCGGAAAAATGCTTAACATTCAAAAATCAATGGATTTAAGCACGGGAGAAATGGGATCAGGTGGTAGAAGAGGTCCACCTGCAAAAGCTTGGAAAGGACTATTAATGAGGTTATGTATAGCTAAAATTGGGCAAAATGTATTTAATCAATTTCCAAAAAATGTTCAAGAGTTGATAAACGAACAAAGACGTTTAATCGAGCACAAAAAATCTCGAGGACCCATTTTTAAGAACTTCGACCTTAATGTACCTGAAGGCCAAACATTAGCAATTGCTGGTGAAACTGGCGTAGGAAAAACTACTTTAATAAAATTATTATGTAGATTTTATGATATTCAAGAAGGAGAAATTTTGATTGATGGAATAAATATTAAAAACGTTACAAAAAAAGATTTACGAGACAATATCGGACTTGTACCACAAGATAACTTTCTATTCGAAGGCTCAATAAAGGAAAACTTGCTATATGGATTTAAAGATAATGATATTAATGCTGAATCTAAAATGTTAGAAATATCCAAGCTATTAAAACTCCATGACTTTATCGAATTAATGCCAGAAAAGTATGAAACTCAATTAATTGAAAATGGAACGAATATATCAATTGGTCAACGACAACTCATCGCATTTGCGCGTGCTTTGATAAATGACCCGAAAATACTTATTCTCGATGAAGCCACGAGTTCTGTAGACCCCTATTCCGAGTTATTAATCCAAGAAGCATTGGATAAAATACGAAAAAATCGAACAACAATCATAATCGCCCACAGACTAAGTACCATCAAAAATGCGGATCAAATTATTGTTCTCGATCAAGGTAAAATAATAGAGAAAGGAACACACGAACAATTATTAGAATTGAATGGGAAATATAAGAAGCTGGTTGAAAAAACTTTAATCGAAATTCAGTCATAAATAAGGTTAATAATTTCATCCAATAAAAAATATGTGTGTTTGTAGCTCATTTGAGATAGAAAATTAATAGTAGTAATGACCATGAAAAATTTGTATAGCGACCATATTAGTATTAAAGAAAGTGATATTTTTATTAAGACTGACCTAAAGCTCGCCATAAATGAGGCAATTAAATCTATTAAAAAGAATCGTGAGATCCTAGAGCGTTATATCAAGAAATATCCCGATTTTAAAACTTCTTTTAAACCAGTTAAGGTTAGTAAGGATGCTCCTTTATTAATAAGAATGATGGCTCTAGCTGCAGAAAAATCGGAAGTTGGACCTATGGCTGCAGTTGCTGGTGCATTAGCTGATTTGGGAATGGATGTTATGCGGAAAATTGGAGCTAAGGTTTGTGTTGTTGAGAATGGAGGGGAGATAAGTGCTTATTCAAATATCCAAATAGATGTTGGGATTTATGCGTGCGAGTCTATTTTATCTGAAAAAATTGGGTTTAGACTAAAACCAAAGGATTTTCCAATAGGAATAGGAACAAGCTCAGGAACTGTTGGTCATGCTTTCAGTTTTGGTGTTGCAGATGCCGCTATAGCATTTGCGGATAATGCAACACTTGCTGATGCTGCTGCAACAGCAATAGGAAATGAAGTACGCGGAAAAGATCGAGAAAAAT
>JABXJV010000484.1 GCA_013375355.1 Candidatus Helarchaeota archaeon | reverse complement strand
CTTTTGGAAAAATATTCAAAAAAGACATATTTTTGGATTGAGTATGGCCTGCAGTCGATTCACGATAGAACATTGAAACTAATTAATAGATGTCATAATTATCAAGGATTTGAAGATACATTTATAAAGACTAAAAAAAGAAAGATAAAAATTTGTGTTCACGTAATAATTGGTCTTCCAGGAGAAAATAGAGAAGATATCCTTCAGACAGCAGGGAAACTATCAGAATTAAAACCAGAAGGGGTAAAAATTCATTCCCTTTATATCTCAAAAGGAAGTCCAATTGAATCCCTTTACAACAAAGGAGAATTAAAACTTTTTGAAGTAAACGAGTATATATCAATAGCGGCTGATTATCTTGAGAGGCTTCCACAGGAAACAGTTATTCAAAGATTAATAGGAGAGGCAAATAGAGATGAATTAATCGCTCCAAAATGGATCTTAAACAAGACAAGGATTCTTAATAAAATAAATGATGAATTGAAGAAAAGAGGTACATATCAGGGCTATCTTTTTAATAAATCAAAAAAAGAAATTTTTACTTGATATAATTTGATATTTATTTTATTTTTGATAAAAAATTTTTAAAAATTTAAAGGAGGAAAAGTGTCAGAACAAATATTTGCAATGATGGGGGGAGCACAAGGTTCAAGTGGGTCAGCAGGCATTCTAACTTTGCTTCCGTTTATTCTTATATTTCTTATTATCTATTTTTTAATGATACGTCCCCAAATAAGGAGGCAGAAAGAGATTAGAATAATGCTTGATAATTTAAGGAAAGGGGACAAAGTAATAACCAGTGGGGGGATATTAGGAACAATTACAGGCATAAAAGAAAAAGATAATACAATTATTCTAAAATTAGACCAGAATGTAAAAATTGAAGTATTAAAAACTGCAATATCAAAAGTTATAAGCAAGGAATAAAGATGGCTGTGATAACAATAAACAAATATGGCAATCCTATTTTAAGAAAAAAAGCGAAACCAATAGAAAAGATAACAAGCGAAGAACTCGATTTAATTGACAATATGATAGAGACCATGGTTATCGCTGAAGGTATAGGATTAGCAGCAAATCAGATTGGAATTCCAAAATCTATCGCAGTAGTTAATTTTTCATTTTTTAATGAGCAATTACGCCCACAAGCATTGTTAAATATCGAACTCATAGAGTCTAAAGGTAGTTTAATACTCGAGGAAGGCTGTCTAAGCATTCCAGGAATTAAAGAAGAGGTGAAAAGACCGGAATCTGTTAAAATATCTTACATGGATGTATTTGGTGAAACTAAAACATTAGAATGCGAGGGACTGTTGGCAAGAGTGATTCTTCATGAATTGGACCATCTTCAGGGAATTTTATTTGTGGACAGATTACCTCCACTAAAAAGAAAATTTTTGAGTTCAAAGTTAAAAAAAATTATAAAAGGTATAGAATTTACATAAAAGAAGGATATTAACTTGAACATCTTATTTATGACATCTTCGGAGTTTTCTATACCGTGCCTGGATAGAATTATTAGAAGTGACCATAAACTTGTTGGTATTGTTACGCATCCAGATAAGCCTAAAGGAAGAGAAAGAAAAATCAAAAAAAGCATAATTAAGGAATATTCAGAGAGAAACAATATAATCTGTTTAAACCCAGTTGATTTAAAAGGTAAAGAGTTTATTGGAAGATTGAAAAAATTAAATCCTGAGATTGGTGTTATTATTGCTTTCAGGATACTCCCTAAAGAGGTATTTACTATTCCGAAGTTTGGAACTATCAATGTGCACCCCTCTATGCTTCCAGAATATCGGGGTGCAGCACCAATAAACTGGGCAATTATTAATGGAGAAAAGGAGATAGGACTTTCTGTATTTTTTATAAATGAAGAAGTGGATAAAGGAGATATTATTTTACAGAAGAAAATATCAATAGGTCAAGATGAGACTGCAGGTGAAATGCAGCATAAATTATCAATCCAGAGCCCTGATTTACTAATGGAGGTTATCGACAAAATCCAGAAGGGAGATATAACAGCCGTCCAACAGAAAAAAAACGGCTTTAAAAAGGCCCCTAAAATAAAGCCTCAACATATGATTATTAACTGGTCAAACACTGCTTTGGATATTCATAACCTTGTTAGAGGATTATCAACTTCTCCAGGTGCATATACAACTTATAAAAATAAAAGATTAAAAGTTTTTAAAACTAAAATATTCGATTCCGAAAATACAAAAGGCAATCCAGGTTCAGTTTATATTTCTGATTTAGACAAAGGACTTATTTTAAATACAGGCAAAGGCATGATTCAAATCTTGGAACTTATGAAAGAAGGGAAGAAGAAAATGTTTATTAGAGATTTTCTTATTGGAAATAGAATTTCTGAGGGAGAGTATTTTAAATAACACTTTAAATAGTAAATAATATGTTCTTAAATATTTATAAAATAAAGAGTATAATTAAAGTTTTTAGTTTAATATTTATTGCATTTATACTATTTGTATTATTCTTAGATAAAATTGTGATGCCTATTTATATCCATCACAATAAAGAGGTTATCTTACCTGATATAGTAGGAAAAAAATACAGTGAAGCAAGAGATATTTTAAAATCAAAAGGTTTTAAAATAATCGTCGAGGAAAAAAAATCGGACGATATTGTTCCACCTGATATTGTATTAATTCAGAATCCAAGACCAAATTCAGTAGTAAGAAAGGGGAGAAGAGTTTATGTAACTTTGAGCACGATAGCAAACACTGCAGTAGTCCCAAGTTTAATCGGAAATTCAGAAAGAGAAGCAGAGATAAAAATAAACAATTCTGGATTAAATATCGGATTAATCGAAAGAGACTTCTCCTCATTCTATCCAGAAGGTGTGGTTATTAACCAGTCTCCCTTGTCTGGAACAAAAGCAAGAAAAGGTGAATTAGTGAATATAACTGTGAGTCTGGGAAAATTCCCCGATGAAATTATTGTTCCTGATATTGAAGGAAAGAACCTTGAAATCGCTAAAGATGAAATAAGAAAGGCTGGACTAAAAATCGGAAAAATATATCATATAGTAAAAAATGATTTATTGCCCAATACTATTCTTGGAATGGGGTTTAATAATGAGCCAATCTCTTCAGGAACACCGCTCAAACCCGGGGATTCGCTTGATATTATTGTATCTGAAATAGACACTTCTCTTGTTAACGCTGATTCAGCAATTTTTTAACATAGAATAAAAATGAAAAGAAATAAAATATTTATAGCACCATCTATACTTAATGCAGATTTTAAGAATTTGGATAATCAGATAAAAGCAGTCGAAAGAGGAGGAGCAGACTGGATACATCTTGATATAATGGATGGCCATTTTGTACCAAATATTTCTTTCGGTCCCTCAATGGTAGAAATCATTAATAATATCACTAATTTATATCTTGATGTTCACCTCATGATAGAACACCCTGAAAAATTCATTAAAGTTTTCAGGGATGCAGGTGCAGACTCCATTACAATTCACAAAGAGGTCTGTAAAGATATTCATAAGAATATAGAGTTGATAAAAGATCTGGAATTAAATGTGGGTGTTGCAATCAATCCCGATACTCCTGTCGAAAGTGTTTTAAATATTGTATCAGATTTGGATATGATTCTTGTAATGACAGTATTCCCGGGATTTGGAGGTCAAAAATTCATCGACTATACATTAGATAAAATAAGAAAACTGAGAGAATATGCGGAAAAAAATAACAGCAGTCTATTAATCGAAGTCGATGGAGGCATTGATGCTGAAAATATAAGAAAGATTGCAAACGCAGGTGCGGATGTGTTTGTTATTGGTTCTACTATTTTTAGACAACCAAACATAGAAGAGGCAATCAAGAATATCCGTAGTGCCTTGAAAAAAAATGAGTCTTAAATCAGAATTATACCGAAAATCAATACACATATTTTCATCTATTATACCTCTCTCTTACGCTTTTTCCTCTAAAAGTTTTATATTAAAAATTTTGATACCACTTGCAATCTTTCTTATCATGATTGAGATTATTAGATTCAATATTAATTTTATTAATAGAATATATATAAAGATTCTCAGAGATATAATAAGGGTTCAGGAGATAAAAAGATTCACTGGCGCCACATATCTCCTAATATCATCTGTACTGGTAATATCGATATATGATAAAAGCATAGCAGTTGCCTGTTTGTTGTTTTTAACATTATCAGATTCAGCAGCCGCGTTGTTTGGAAAAAGTTTTGGAAAAATTAAAATATATAATAAAACTTTGGAGGGGACTCTTGCTTTTTTATCAACTTCATTAATAATTGTATACTTTATAAAATCGCTTAATTTTATAACCGGAATCTCCGGAGCAGTTACAGCTACTTTTGTTGAATTTACACTTGTAAATCTTGATGATAATCTTTCAATACCTATTATATCTGGTTTGGTTATGCAATTATTTAATTCATTTTTGATATAATAAATTTAGAAAATTATGCATTATATTTTAAAATTTTAAAATTTCTTGACAAATATAAAAATTATATTTATATTTTTATGTAATAATTTTTTTGTTTCAATTAAGGAGATGTAACATGCCAAAGGGAAAAGTAAAGTGGTTTAATGAAAATAAAGGTTACGGTTTCATTAAACAAGATAACGGGCCTGACGTTTTCGTCCATTTTTCAGAAATAAAAAAAGAAGGGTTTAAAACTCTATCCGATGGAATGGAAGTTGAGTTTGATATCGTTCAAGGCGAAAAAGGTCTTCATGCAACTAATGTTGTTGTAATTTAAAAATAACGACTTAAATTGTATTAAATTTTTGTCGGAAATTTGCCCCGATCTTTAGTCGGGGTTTTTAATATATCTTAACGATAAATTTTTAAAGTATGAAAAAAATTCTTGACAAAGTAATATTGTAAATATTAAAATTTATTAATTCCTTAGTTATGAAAATTACGCTATTTCTTGAGAAATTCTTAAATTATATTAGTATAGGTAGAAATCTTTCACATAATACCGTAGTTTCATATAGAAATGATCTGAAAAGATATGTGGAATATTTGAAATATAAAAATATTGAATTATTTGATGATGTTAGATCCGAAATTATAACTTCACTTTTTAATATGCTTCATCAATTAGGACTTTCTGCGAAAAGCATATCCAGAAATTTTTCTGCCATTAGGTCGTTTCATAGATACGCATTAGGAGAGGGGGTAGCAAGAAATGACCCTACAGAAAATCTTTTCAGACCAAAGACAGAAAAAAAACTTCCAACTGTTCTTGAATACAATGAGATAGAAAAAATCCTTAATCAGCCTGATGAATCAAAAAAATTTGTATTAAGGGATAAAGCAATGCTTGAGGTTATGTATTCCTGTGGTTTAAGAGTGTCCGAACTTATTTCACTT
>JABXJV010000483.1 GCA_013375355.1 Candidatus Helarchaeota archaeon | reverse complement strand
GACCCTGTTTAACCTTGAATGATACATCCTTTAATACATAATCTTCATTATAAGCAAACCACACATTTTTGAATTCAATATCACCCTTTAATTCTTTAATTTTTATAGGTTTTGGTGGTTCAGTAATAGATATACTGGTATCGAGGAGTTTAAATATCCTTTCAGATGCAGCCATGGCTCCTTGAAGAAAATTGTATTTTTCGCTTAAATCTCGTATAGGTTGATAAAACCTCTGCGCATAGGTTATAAACGCCACCAACGAACCCAAAGACAAGGCATTCTTTAATACATTAATCCCACCATACCAAACAATCAATGCAATAGCCAGTGAGCTAATAATCTCTACTGCTGGATAAAAAACAGCGTAATAGAAAATTGTCTGAAGGTAAGCCCCAAGATGGTCTTTATTAAGTGAATCAAATTTCCTATAATTTTTTTCCTCTCTATTAAAAATCTGAACAATTTTCATACCAGTTATATTTTCTTGCAAAAACGAGTTAATTCTTGCAATCCTTATCCTAACCTCCCTGAAACTTTTTCTTACCTTGACTTTGAAAAGAAAGGCAGCAATAAACAACACCGGAACCACCGAAAAGGTTATAAGAGCAAGTGTTACATTATAATAAAGTAAAAAAGCGATAATCCCTAAGAGAGTAAAAATGTCACCAAATATAGTCACAACTCCCGAAGCAAAAAGTTCATTTAAAGCATCCACATCTGTTGTAACTCGCGTTATAAGTCTTCCAACTGGATTCCTGTCGAAAAATGATACAGAAAGTCCCTGTAAATGGGTAAATATCTCCATACGCATATCATACATCACCTTCTGCCCAATTATCTGCATAATGTATGTATGGAAAAATTTCATAATAAAACCAAAAATCAATACAAAAAGATAAATCAAAGCAATAAACGATAACCCTGCCACATTTTCCTTCATTATATACTTATCAATGGCAATCTTAATCAAGTGAGGACCAACAAGATAAAATCCGGATGATGTTAAAAGAAGTATAAATGCGAATAATACAGCCCATTTATAAGGTTTCAAATACCCCAAAAGTCTCTTCATTAATCGGGAATCATATACCTTCCCAAGAGAATCCTCTTCACTGAAAAAATGTTTATGCAACTATACTATCCTCTCAATAATAAATTTTAAAGGTTTGGTTCGATAAATCGAATCCCTACATTTAATATCAATATATTAACTTTATATTTGTAGGGGCTTGATTTTTCAAGCCCGATTTATGCAGAATTTACCGTTCCAAAAAAACAATCTTTTAAAAAAGATTTAATTATTAAAACAAAATTTAAAATTTTATTTTCTAAAAACAAGTATTTTATTTTTACTTAAAATGAGAAAGAGGTGATTAAAAGGAGAAATTCGACAGGCATTAAAGTAGATAAATATAATAATAACAATAAATTATATAACTATAAAATTTTTATATAATTATTTACATTAAATTTAAGTTCTTAATCTTTACTTAAAAATTCGGTTAATCTTGTTTATAATTTTTATATTTTTTAATCTATACTGTTTGTTCTGGTTTTGGTTCTTCTACTTTAGCAGGTTTATATATTGCTGCTGCTATAATTCCCAAAATTATCATCTCTATCACTCCTAAAATTAGCCACCAGACAGATAAACCTGCAGGGAATTTAAATGCAGCCAGAGTGTAGAACAAAAACGGAAGGAACAACAGAAGACCAATCCACAAACCATATCTCACACCTTCCAAAATACCTCTCTCTTCATAACCTTTAGTAAAAATAAAGCAGAAAATAAAACCAAATATCAAAGCCCCTATAATTGTAAGAATTGTCCCGCCTGCTCCAATCTCTGCAACGTAAAATTCTGGATAACGTCCGCTAAGGATTAAACAGTGGATTATCAAATCAAGAACATAAGTAGCAACAAAAACGACAAGACTTGCTATTACATATCTTTTTTTATTCATATGGCTTCTCCTTTTATATGATTTTAATTTTGAATTTTAATAAATGTTTGAAAATTAATCATAATAGAATCAATATCTTTAATGAAAATAATACATTAACATTACTTAAGATATTTTATTAAAAAATTATTTTTTTTATATTATCTAATATAAAAACTTTTTTTATTAAAACAAATAAAGAATCAATTTTTTTATAAATTTAAAAGAATGTAGATGAATTTTTAGAGATGTAGCCGATGTATAAAATCCTCAAGATAATCTTAATGTGCTTAGATTAAATAGTCGGAGTAAAATTTCTTTATAAATTCAACTAATAAAATATAAGTTTTAAAATAAAATATTGCAAGAAAAATATATATTTAAATGAAAATAATTCTTCCTTGACTTTTGATTAGATTTCTATTAAAATATTTTAAAATGATAAGATAATTAATTCCCGATGAATATTTAAGTTCCTTCGTTTTATAAGAAATCGGGAATATAATATTAGGAAATTCAAAAAAGGAGCGGATAATGGAATATGAAATAAAGAGATTTAATATATGGTCAGTGGCTAAGATTGTCTTTATAATATTTCTTATAATTGGTTTTCTCATATCTCTTTTTTATGTTGTAATAATTGGCATCCTTCAGAATTTTGTTCAATCCTTCGGAATTGATGAATTTGAAGGAGAGGCTATGAGATTTACTGGATTTATAGGGATTTTTCTAATCATATTTTTAACATTTTTTTATGCAATAGTCACAACAATTTTTTCGATATTTTTTACTGGATTATATAATATTATTGCTGGAGTTATAGGGGGGATTAAATTCAATATTAACAAAGAATCATTTGAAATTTCGGAAGGCACAGCACAATTAGAGAAAACTTAAGAAGGTCAGGGAAGTTATGAATCAAGAGATAAGAGTGAGATTTGCTCCGAGCCCAACAGGACCCCTGCACATCGGAGGGGTTCGCACGGCTATCTTTAACTGGCTTTTTGCCAGAAAAAACAAGGGGAAATTCCTCTTAAGAATCGAAGACACTGATAAAGAGCGTTCAAAAGATGAATTCACTCAAATGATATTTGATAACCTTAAATGGCTCGGAATAGATTGGGATGAAGAACCAGTT
>JABXJV010000482.1 GCA_013375355.1 Candidatus Helarchaeota archaeon | reverse complement strand
GGTCCTATCAATTATATCATTTTGAACCGGTTTACCTAAATCATAAAAAAGGGCATTATAACCACTGACTCGAACTACCAAATCTCTATATTTCTCTGGATATTTTTTGAGCATTTTTTAACGTCTCTGTTGATACAATATTAAATTGGACGTGCATTCCACCTAGTGAAAAATAAGTTTTGATAGCTTCAATTAATTTTTTCCTGCTTTCTTCATTTTTAATTAAGGTAGGGTGAAGCCTCATATTAAGTGCTGATCCTGAGGAAATTAATGAATGATCCAATTTTGCTACAGATTTAAAAACAGCAGAAGGACCTTTTAATTCTCTATGGTTTGTAGGAGAAATCCCATTTGAAAAAGGTTGTTTCGCTTTTCTTCCATCAGGAGTGGCACTAATAAAACCTCCATTAAGACAGTGAGCTCCATATGAAACGAAATTCGGTCTATAATCTCCTCCCCTCACAGTTTTATGCTTTGAAATTTCTTTGCAAATAAATTCGTTAATTTCTTTTGCTAATAGGTCCACAGTATCATCATCGGTGCCATATTTTGGAACCTTATTAATTAACATCTGTCTTATCTCTTCGTGATCCTCAAAATCAGTGTTTAGATATCTAACTAGCTCATCGATAGATAATAACTTTTCATCATATACTATTTTTTTAATGGCCATAAGAGAATCAAAAAAGGTTCCTGCTCCAAGAACTGTAATAGACCCGAAATCATATTTTGACCCGCCTTTTGTAATATCTTTTCCCTTTTTAAGACATCCTTCTACAACAAGAGATATAAACGGATCTGGCCAATCAAAATAGACTTCATCCTTAGCGTCAACACACTTAACAATATAATCAATATTGAATACAATTTGTTTTTTTAATGCTTCTATGAAATCTTGGAAGGTTTTTAATTGAGTAGGGTCACCTGTTTCGATACTTAATAAGCGGTTAGGAAACATAAATTGAGAACGACCATTATTGAGAGTATATTCCAAAACTGCTGGCAGAGTAATAGTATTACCACCAGTATATCCAAGGCAATTTCCCGAAGGAGCAGGTTCTACGCACCCGATTATACCATAATCTTTTGCATCTTCATTTGTAACCCCCGCTTTTAGTAATGCAGGAATAACTATTTCATCATTATAGAATGCTCCATAATTACCCTCAACTTTCTTGTAACCCTCTAGAGCTTTATTTAAAAATTCATTTGGTGTATTTTTATGAATACGAATTGAAATTTGAAACGCTTTTACTTTGAATGCCGAGTCAAGGATCATATAAGATAATTCATTAGTGGCGTCATTACCTTCTTTATTTATTCCTCCAACTGTAATTGTCTGTAAATCCCCTCCTAGGGCATTTGCGTAGGGAGCTACCACATTTGGAATAAGAACCACGCTTGAATATAGCTTTATTAACAACTCTTCTATTAATTCTTGGGCTTTATCCTTTGTAAGAATACCTTCCTTAATATCTTTAACATAAAACGGATAGAGAATTTGGTCTAATCGACCCACAGCGAGCATAGTTCCCATCCCATAACTGATATAAGCTAAGCACTGAATGAACCATATCATTTGAATTGCTTCATAAAAGTTTTGAGGAGAATTTTCAGGAATGTTTTTACAATTTTCGGCAATTTGTATTAATTCTTTCTTTCGTTGAGAATCGACTTTTTCTGATAGTTCCAACGTTAGTTTTTGATATCGTTTTCCCCAATTAATTGCTGAATCACAACAAATAAGTATAGAATTGTAAAAATCTTGCGTTTGTTCATCTTTTGCTTGTTTTAAAAATTTTTTAGCTTTGTTTTTTAACCCTTTAAGTCCACCGTTCTTAAAAACATATTCATGACCTAAAATCATATGACCCTGGACATCTGCCGTATCTATTGCTGGTGTAGGTTTATAATATGCTACAATATCTTGTTTTCTAATTAACCCTTTTTCTATCCATAATTTTATTCTCTGTCGGGCAATATTATTTTGTCTCCAATATGGAAAGACCTTTTTCTTTAAGATTTTAAATTCTTCATCAGAAATAAGAAATTTTTGAATTCGTCTTCGCGTTAATTTTTTTCCATCTAATTCTAAAATGTTCTGTGCATCACCCCTCTCGATTGAAAGAATTACTCCCAAATTTTTGCTTGTCCTATTACCCACCAACAATTCATCATCATCAATGAAAATATTCATGTTAGCTAGATGATGTGCAAAAGCTTTAGCAGCCCGAATTACAGGAGGCTGATTTTCAGTTTTTTTATAAATTTCTGTGTAATTTAAGGGGCGTTCAACACATATTTCGTATGGATAAGAAAATAATTTTTCTTTTAATCTAGTAGTTCTTGACAAAACGGGTCCTCTTTATATAATTTGCTACAGTTTTTAATTTTATTACAGGAAATAATTTAAAATTAAACGATCCTTAAATATATAACAATTTTCTTAAATTTAAGTATTAGACTCTTAAATTAGACATAATAAATTAATAAATCATTTAAAAATAAAGAACAAATGATAACGTTATGGATGATTTAAATTTATGAATCCATTATTTAAAAAAATCCAAACAATTCTACGTGGACATAAGAGATTTATAATAAATGATCCGCGTTTAAAACGTTCTGCGGTTTTATTATTATTATATATGAAAAATAATGCCCCCCATGGAATTTTTACGAAAAGAACAACAAATCTAAAAAGACATAAAGGCGAAATATCTTTACCAGGTGGAGGTATAGAGGAGGGAGATAAAAGTTTATTAGATACCGCATTTCGAGAGACTGAAGAAGAAATAGACCTGGGTCGCTCTAAGATCAATATTTTGGGAGAACTAGATGATTTATTCACTATTTCTGGATACATTATAACACCCTTTGTTGGTTATTTTGAATATCCGTATGAATTTAAAATAAATTTCAATGAGGTTGAAGAGCTAATTGAGGTTCCTATCTCAGTTTTTCAAAGTACAGATAATTTTAGTGAAGAAAATTGGGGTTATGAGGGAGATCAATATCCTGTTTATTATTACGAATATAACTCGGGGAAAAAAACTTACATCATATGGGGTGCAACGGGCTACATTATGAATGGTTTTATAGATTTAGTGTTTAATTTCAATCCATCGAAAACAAAATATAAACGACGTAACCCTAATCTCATGTTTAAAAAGTGAATTTAAAAAAAAAGATTAAACACATTAAATTATAAAATTTAAGCCTCTTCACACATTAAAACGTCGATACTTATTTTTCTCGAGAATTTATTTTTTCTAAATTTTCTCTTAATACCTCATATTTTAGCTCTGAGATAAACTTGCCTGCTTTTTTGCTTTATGAATAATTATATTTTCTGCAATTTTATGAAACATACCCATAACTGTTTCGCCAGTCTTTGCCGAGGTCTCTAAAACAGGATAATTATCTATGTTTTTAGAAAATGCTAATGCTTCATCTAATTTAACATTCCTATCTTCTACAAGATCTTTTTTATTACCTACTATTAAGTATGGAACATCGCCTGAAATTTTTTTAATATTATTTATCCATTTCTCTAGATTTGTAAAAGAGTTTCTTCTTGTTAGATCAAATATTATTATGGCCCCATCTGCACCTTGTAAATAGAGATGAAGTTTGGTTTGCCACTTATGTTGTCCACCAATATCCCAAATGATTAGACTTGTTTCTATTCCTTCTTTTCCAACCTTTAGCTTTTTCGTCAGGAATTCGACTCCAAGAGTCGGAATATAGTTATCTTTAAATTTATTCTCAATATAACGAAGGATAAGCGAGGTCTTCCCAACTCCTGGGTCGCCAACAATGCAAATCTTGAATGCTAGCTTCATTGGGTTAGCTGTCCTTACTAATCAATCGAATCGAATATATTTTCTAAAAAATTAACTCCATTATAAATATCTAATATAATTTCTCAAATATTTTTTAATTCTTACTAATTAATAAATATTGGTAGAAATAAATGAAACTTAAAATTTTCTGGTTAAAATTAAAGAAATTGCGCATCCATAAAAATATTATAAAAAAATAATATTTTTCCAAAAAAATTCGTAAAAATCCTCTATTTTTTAGATTTGGCTTTTTGAATTATAATTTTTTCTGCAATTTTTTGAAACATTTCATTTACAGTTTTCCCAGTTTTTGCAGAAGTTTCTAATAATTCAATATTTCCTCTCTTTTTTAATTTAGAAATTGCTTGATCAGTTGTAACTTTTCTTAAATCCTTTAAATCATTTTTATTTCCGATAACCATATAGGGAATTTCTCCAGCATTTATTGCTATTTTATTTATCCAGAAATCTATTTGATTAAATGTTTGTGGTCTAGTGATGTCGTAAATGATTAATACTCCGTCTGCTCCTCTCAGATAGAGGTGTAATCTATCTTTCCAGATATCATCCCCTCCTATATCCCAAATAATCAAGTTCACAGGTATTTTACTCTCTTTACCCACAACTATTTTTTTCGTTAAAAAGTCTACTCCTAATGTTGGGATATAGTTTTCTTGAAATTTGTTCTCAATATAACGAATAATCAGGGATGTCTTCCCAACGGCTCGCTCTCCAACAATGCATAGTTTAAATGATAATTTTAAAGACATTTTTGTTAATCTCTCTCTCTGATTAAAGGTTTCATTTTCTACTTTAAAAATTTATGTAAATTGGTAAATTATTAAATTTTTTATATCACATATCTTACAAATTAAATTGGTGATTATGAATATTAAGGGAGTACTTCTAACTTGGTGACAAGTGTAAAATATACTTTTGGAGACATCCCAAATGAAGTCCGAACAAGGCAATATTGGCCAATATCCGATAGATTTTGGGAATTATATACTGAATTTGGGTATGAGTTTCTTAAAGATTTGTGGGATTTACTAGGAAGACTAGCACTATATGACCTCTTCAAAATTCGACTGGATAAGGCAATAATTTCAGCACGTGATGTAATCAAAGGGAATATCAAAAATCCAGATAAAATTATGAGTTATTTAATGTATCCTCCATTAGTTAGCAGTAGAGCGGACCTACAACAGGGCATGATGAAACTCCTATATGGAGATTCCATCGATGTAAGCTTTGTAGTCTTGAAAGATCATACTGAAGAGGTAGTTCTTATTTTAAACGGACATCTAGAAGACGGAATTCCTGTGGACTGGTGGATAGTAAAAGAAGATGATGAATTATTAGAAAGGAGGCATATGAAAACTGGGATTAAATTCAAAAACCTTCCAAAACACCATAAATCCATGAATAAGCTAGGTTTGTCTATATTAGATATTTTACAAGATATTCGAAATGAAAGAACACCTCAATGGTCAACATCCGCTTTTCATATTGCAGCGGTTTGGGGTTGTGGAATATTAAGTGTTGGCTTAGGTGCATTAACTAACTGGGAAATACATTCGGCGTTGTGGACTGGAATGGCAGCAAAGACACACTTCGGTATGCCTGATTATTTATTTAGTTATATTCCAATGCCCCCAATAATTAGTGTTGCGGTTTGGGCAGGTCGTGAGAGATTTATTAACACTATGGTAGGTCTTTCTCATTACAATAAAACTTACATACAAGGAATTGAGGACATTTATCTTAATACCTTTAAGCAAGAAATGCCCGAAATGGAAGAAAGATTGTGGGAGGAAATAGATTTAGGAGCCAGGCTGCCAAAGACAATTTTAGAAGCAAAACCTCCTGATTTAAAGAAACAATGGAAAAAAAATTCATATATCACTGAAAATTTTGATTGGTACTATCCAGATGCAAATATGATTAAGTGGCAAGACCTCGGAATAGAACGAGAAGAATTTTTATCAGGCGTTTTTTTAGAAATTGACCAATGGACCCCTTTTGATTATGAAGTGTCAAAAAAGGACATTATTTCTACGGGTTTGGGCTCAGAAACGAAATTTTATTAATCATTTATTGTTTC
>JABXJV010000481.1 GCA_013375355.1 Candidatus Helarchaeota archaeon | reverse complement strand
CCTTCAAGTCTGGGACATCCAACCGCAGAGGAACTTGCTGAGGCAAAAGAGTTTGGTAAAAATTTAATTAATAAAACTCTAGATCCAAATACACCAGAAAAAACGGATTTCTGGTCAAAAGATAATAAATGGGCAGAAGGGGGATGGAAGGGAAGGTCCGAACCGTTTATGGAGAATTGGTTTCCAGAATTTCAACTGAATGAAGAAAAATGTACTCAATGTGGTGATTGTGCTGAATTGTGTCCTATAGATGCGATAGTTTTAGATCCATACCCTAAATGGGTGAAAGATTGTAATCGATGCTATTTATGTGATCTTTATTGTCCTGAACAAGCGATTGAATGTGACTGGTCTAGACAATGTTCATTTATGGATAAGATACTAGAAAGCGCAAAAAAGAAAGGAAATATATAATTTATAAAAATCTAATTGAAAAATAGAATAAAAGAAGAGAGGAAGGTCAAATCATTGACGTTTCTAGAGCTTTTCCGCATTCACAACTTCGAGTTTTTGGAATTTTTGGAATAGTCTCAAATACTAATTTTCGAGCATTATCCACATTTTGAGAAACAACTCTTATTATTTCTGCAATGTCAACAGGTTCTTCTCCGTAGACGTCTTTGTCGGTTGCCATTGCAATACTTGTATAACAAATTTCTGCCTCTCTAGCTAAAATGCATTCGGGATAGACTGTCATACCAACAACAGAAAATTTTTGGCTTTGATAAAATCTAGATTCTGCAGATGTTGAAAATCTTGGTCCGTTGATACAAACATAAGTTCCTTTGGAATGACATTTTAAGCCTAAGTTTTTTCCTGTATCAAAAGCTATTTTCCGCAATTCATCACAAAAGGGGTGCGCAAATGGAATATGAGTTACTACACCTCCTTCAAAGAAGGTATCTGCTCTTTGCCCAAAAGTCCTGTCAAAAACTTGATCACATATTACAAAATCACCGACATCTATTTCATCGGGCTGAAGGCTTCCACATGCTCCTGGAGATAACAACCTTGTAACTCCTAGAGCTTTAAATCCCCAGATATTTGCTCGAAAATTAATTTTATGCGGGGGTATTACATGTCCTCTTCCATGTCTCGCAAGGAAAGCAACTTTACGATCTTTAGCATATCCAATTACAAAATGGTCAGAGGGGGCTCCATAAGGGGTATGAACTTTGAGTTCCATCGGATCTTTCATAAACGTTGGATCATAGTTTCCAGAGCCTCCGATGACCCCAATTTCAATTGGTAGCATATTTTCAATTTTCTCTTTGTCTTCGAAATTTATAGGTACAAAACTACAACCTTTATATCTCATTTATTTATCTCCTACGAATTAAAATTCAGCATTTATTCCTCAACTGGTATTTTTAGATGAGACCATACTTTATAATTATTTTTCTCAAGAAATTCTCTTCCATGTAGACTGTGTGTAAGTTCGATAAGAAATGCAATTTCAACTACGTCTCCTTTTAGTTGTTCTACCATCTTAGCAGCAGCTAATGCCGTACCTCCAGTAGCGAGTAGATCATCCATAACCAATACATTTTCACCTTGCTCTATTGCATCAATATGCATAATTAAAGTGTCCGGACCATATTCCTTTTCATAAGTATATTCTATTGTTTTATAGGGCAATTTTCCTTTCTTTCTAATAGGTACAAAACCTGCATCTATCATATAAGCAATTGCCGCCCCAAATATAAAACCTCGAGCTTCCATTGACACTACTTTATCTATCTTTTTATTTTTATACCTTTTAACAAATATATCTATTGATTCTTTCAAAGCTTTTGGATCTTGCAATATTGTAGTTATATCTTTAAATTGTATACCTTTAATTGGCCAATCAGGAACGTTCCTAATCTTTTTTTCTAAGTCCAATTTTACATAACTCCTTAATTTGAAGTAACTTAATTTTTAAAATTTCGAAATGGTAGATAAAAATTTCTATTATCAATCCCTTAAGTTTTAAAAAAGGATTTTTAAAAATCCTTTATAAATCTGAAGTTTAGAAAGTTATTTTTAAATAAATTTTAAATTATAAAGAACATTCTAAGGTTAGAAATAAAGGATTAAGGTAATACAAATTTTAATTAATATTTAGAATAATCTATAGGAATTAGTTTTGTATTTATATGAAATTTTCAAGATTATTTTAAGAAAATTTATTGTATTATTGAGAAAGTGATGGGATCTCATTGAACTCGAATTTTGAAGATAGTGTAAACAAAATTGTTAATAAGATGGGTATTACAAAGGAGGAATTACAAAGCAGAATTGAAGACATCAAAAAGGAATTTGATGGTTTATTATCCGATGAGGGAGCACTTGCAATTATTGCAAAAGATTGTGGTGTTGAAATCGAACAAGATGCGGGAATATTTCAAAGAAGACTTTATATAAATGAGTTAGAGGTTGGTATGCAGACAGTAACGGTTGCTGGACGTGTTGAAAACATCTATCCTGTCAGAACATTTCAAAGGAAATCCGGAACCGATGGAAAGGTTGTAAATCTTACATTAAGAGATAAAACAGGTAGTATTAGGGCAGCCCTATGGGATGAACACGTAAATCTTGTCGAAAACGGCTCAATAAAAAATGGGAAAATAATTGAATTAAAAAATAGTTATATTAAGGAAGGCTGGCAGGGACAAAACGAAGTAAATTTAGGAAACCGGGGTGAAATTGAATTAAACCCGGATGTCGATGCAGAAGATTTTCCTGAGATATCAGTAGAAGAAATTAAAATTGGTGAAATCAAACCCGACATGAACAATATATCAATTGTTGGAAAAATTATTGATATTCCAGAGGTTAAAGATATAACCACAAGAGATGGAAGGCAAACAAAACTTCAAGAAATGACTGTAGCTGATGAGACGGGACAAATTCATGTTCCTGTATGGGGGGAGAAAATAAATAATATTAGTAATGCTTCGAAAGGGGATGTAATAAGAATAAAACAAGGATATACGAGACTTGGTTTTGGAAATCGAATAAATCTGAATATCGGCAACTCAACTATTATTGAAATAAATCCAAAAGGAGTTCAGATTTCCCAAGTGGAAGATTTAAAACAAACTCAAATAGAAGTTCCATCTTATTCAGCAGGCCAGCCTCAAATTAAAATCACGGATTTAACGCCTGAAAGTAGAAATGTAAATTTAATAGGAAAATGTATTGAATTGGGGGAAGTTAGGGAAGTAGCTAATGATAATAAAGTAATGGAAGTAATATTAGGAGACGAAACAGGAAGTGTAATTCTATCTGTTTGGAACGAGGACATTCAAAAAATGAAAAAAGGGGAGAGTTATCAAATTATAAATGGTTATGTAACAACTTATCAAAACAGAATTCGTTTGAATACAGGAAAATTTGGTAAATTTGAAGTTAGTGAGGAAAAAGTTACAAAGGTGGATATGAAAAGTAATATTTCAGAAAGCGAGTATAAACCAACTCGAAAAAATATAATTGAAATTTCAGAAAATCAGCTTGTAGAAGTGAGGGGAACCATTTTAGATTTGATTTCAAAAAATCTAATGTATGATGCATGTCCTAAATGTATGAAAAAAGTTACTTTTGAAGATGGAGAAATTCATTGTCCTAAATGTGGTATCGTCCCAGATTCTCAAAAACGCATGATTTATTCATTTACTTTGGATGATGGAACGAATAATATTCGTGTAACTGTTATTGGAGAAACAGCGGAAAAACTATATAAAATTACTTCCGAAGAAGGTCAACAATTAAATTTGGAAAAAGTAGATGATTCTACCCAGATTCAACTTAACACTGAACAGTTTTTAGGAAAAGAAATAATTGTAACTGGCCGAACTAAAAAAAACAAATTAAATAATCAATTAGAAATAATGGCACGAAATATAGAAGAGCCTAATGTAATAAAAGAGATAAAAAATACTCTTAAAAAATACGATTAGTTCATTTATTTAAAAATTACATTGAGCTTTATCTAATATATCTTCACCGAATTCTTTAGCTAATATTTTAAGTGCACAATACTTTCCACACATTGTACATGTCTTTACTTCATCCGTTTGTGTGGTTTTATTACGATTATAATATTTAATTGCCTTTTCAGGGTCAATTGCGAGTTGAAATTGTGCATCCCAGTTCAATTGAGCTCGAGCTTCGGACATTTTTCGATCCCATTCTATTTCAGTTTTTCTTCTTGCAAGATCCGCAGCATGGGCGGCAATTTTTGAAGCAATTACACCTTCAATTATATCTTTTTCATCTGTAGGAAGACCTAAATGCTCGGAAGGTGTTACATAACATAAATAATCAGCGCCAGCCATTCCTGCTAGAGCTCCTCCAATAGCAGCTACAATATGATCATATCCTGGTGCTATATCAGTCACGAGAGGACCTAACACATAGAATGGTGCTCCATCACATAATGATTTTTCAATTCTTACATTTGCTTGAACTTCATGAATTGGAATATGTCCCGGTCCTTCAACCATTACTTGGACATTTGCTTTTCGAGCCCTTTTTACCAAGTCTGAAATGATTAATAATTCTTGAAGTTGAGCCCAATCTGTTGAATCTAGAACAGTACCCGGTCTTAGTCCATCCCCTAAACTTATACAAAAATCATATTCTTTTGCCAAATCCAGAAGATAATCATAATTTTCAAATAACGGATTCTCTTTATCATTATGTAATATCCAAGCTCCAAGAAAAGTACCACCTCGGCTAACCATCGACATTAAACGGGGGTGTTCTTTTAAATGTATCATAATATTCTTGATTACCCCACAATGGAGCGTCATAAAATCTACTCCATCTTTCGCATGTTTTTCGATAACTTTGAGCATTAATTCGGGAGACATATCTACGATAGCTTTATTTTTTGCCACATTTTCTATTGCTGCTTGATAAATTGGAACAGTTCCTAAGGGTATTTTAACGGCTTCTAATATTTTTTTACGAATATTATCTAAATCTCCACCAGTACTTAGATCCATTATAGTATCTGCGCCGTATTTTTCAGAAATCTGTGCTTTTCTAATTTCTAAATCTAGGTCTACCACATCTGCTGATGTTCCTATATTCGCATTAATTTTAATTCTTAAACCTTCACCTATTCCAATAGGGTCGAAGTCTCGTTTTACATTTCTGGGAATAATTATTCTGCCATTAGCAATACCTTTCATTATAACTTCTGGCTCTAAATTTTCCTCTTTTGCAACAAATTTCATTTCTTCTGTTAATTTATGTTGTTTTGCGTCTGACATTAATGTCAAGATATTCACCGTGACGGTACGAATTTATTTATTCTGCGGGTTTTAATTTTTTAATTAATAATGTTGAGATTCCTTTAAAAATAATAAGATATAAAGAATAATGTTTTTAAACATTTGTTTTAAAAGGAAATCAATAATTGTTATATAATTTTATTAATAATACAAGTAAATTAAGGAATAAAGATTAAAAAATTTGACTAGATTAAAAAAAAAAAAGGAGTTTTGATCGGAATGGCAGAAAGACAACCATTAAAGATTTTACAACGTTCAGTTAACAACTTAATTTTGATTAGATTAAAAGATGGAAAGGAGTATCGTGGTTATTTAGTAGAAACCGATACTTATATGAATTTAGTACTTTCAAGTGCTGAAGAGCTCGATGGAACTGGAGCTCCGATTGCTAAATTTGGCGAAGTGTTCATAAGGGGTAATAATATATTATTTATCAAGCCTGATCTTTCAGCGCTTAATACAGATGAATATTAAAAAGCATTTAGCCAATCGCTTCATTGAATTTTAAGGATTAAAAAATTCTTTAAAAATTTCGTTTTCATCACGAAAAACATCATATTTTCGTTTGAAGAATTTTAAGATATTACTAATATCTCTTTTAAGATAGAATTTAAAATTTGGATGGTCATAGGGTACCCATTGAGGCCAATCTATTATCACAATATCCAATTCTGGTGTGATTAATATATTATATTCGCTTAAATCTCCATGGATTAACTTTGCTTTTGAATAAGCCAAATAAATAT
>JABXJV010000480.1 GCA_013375355.1 Candidatus Helarchaeota archaeon | reverse complement strand
ACTCGGATTTAGGATCGTCCCAGTAGATCTTTTTCAAACAGCCTTTTGTAGAGAAGGATATTTCAGATTCTAATCTTTGAAATTCTCTTTTTATGGAATCTCCTAATTCAACATCAGTCCTAATTTTGATGCTAAAAGCCGATTTCGCATTTGGAGTGGGTTTCATTCTTGCATAAAATTTTTCAGGTCTTTTTACTTTAGTAATGATCTTAATTTTATGTAACATTCCGCTATGATCTGGATAAAAAACATAAATATTGTCATTATTTTTTATATTAATGACTTCATGTAATTTAATTTTAGATTCAACATTACACTCGACGCTTAGTTTCATTTTGATTCCTTAACTTTCTAAATAAAGCATTATATTTAAGGATTGCATAATTCGTTGTTGTATAAATCCCAAAAATCGCGTATTTCATTATATTTTTTGCATAAGAATTTGCAAGATTACATGTTCTTATTACAATATCCACCTGTTAAAAATAATTAAACCAACTTTATTATAATGATTTTTGAGGGATATTCGCTTTAATTTGTTTGGTCCATTTACTATAAAATACTTCTGGATTAGATTTACACTGAGTCTTTTCAGTAGTTTTTAGGTTAAGTACGATTTTGCTTTTCCAATTGCTCTTTATGATGTTCAAAGAGTGAAGAACTTGCAATGCTTGTTCAATATATCTATTCAAGGGATCACCAGTTGGAATGTGTTCTTTTTTCATTTTACTAATAACCATTGTCCATTGAAATTTGCCGTTTGTTTTCCTCATCTTTTCAATGATCTTTATTGCAGTTAGATGGGGCATGGAACGAATTTCGGTTTCAGAATCTACTGTTGCTGAAATTTGAACTGGAGGCGGAACTTCCTCTAAAGGTTCTTTTTCTAACGGCTCTTCTTCTTTTTCTTCAGGTACTAGTTTCGTCGTGTATGGAAACACCCTATATAACTTGGAAGGCAAGTCTGATATTAGTTCACTCCATTTAGCAATGATTTCCATAGTTTCTTCTTCAAAAACTTTATCCTTTGCTCCAATCATGGCAGCAAGGAGTAATTTTTCATTGATGCATACAGGTTGAATTAGGTTGCAAATATCTTTTTTAATATCCAAGGGTTTTAAAGTAGTTTCTCTCTTTATCACGTTTAATACATCTTCTTCGGATATGTCCTCTCCACAGCAGAAGAAATAGGTCCTTTTTCCAGTGTCTTCGGCCTTCTCATAAGCTTGCTTCAATTTTTCAAAGGACAACTTATCTTTCGAACTAATATATTTTATTTCGCCATAGAATACCTCCCCATTTTGAAGTAAAATTCCATCAATCTTTCTTCCTGAAGGAGTTGGATAGTGTTTTAATTGATAACTATAGCCTAAACGTTGTAGTAGCACTGTCAAGACTTCTTGCATCTCTGTTCCTATCCCCATTGCATAACTTGATGGGAGGTTTAGTTTTTTGAAACCTTCGGTAAGAAAGGTGATTATTTGGGTATATACCTCAAGAATTGAAATTATCTGGGTATTCGCATATCTTCTAAGCAAGATTCCATCTATTTGATTAATAATTGGTTGAATTATGCTTTTAAAGATGATATCGGCGATTTTGAATTTCCCAGCTATGTCAAATAATCGCAAGAAACGTAAAATTGCAGTTTTTGCATCTTGTCCAATATATTTTCCATCTTCCCTGATCAAAATTGAAAATGCATCTTTTTTCATGCTTCCTGAAAGCGAATCATTTAAATAACTCGCTAAACGGGTTATCGCTGCTTCCCTTGGATCGGTCTTTTGGACGGATTTTAAAAGATTAATAACTCGTTCAGTGACTGCAAAGAGGTAAAATAATTTAATTTTCGACCCCAGATCGAACAACTTTTGTAGAAAGGTCGCCCTTTTATAAAAATCTAGTTTAAAATCTGTCGAATCATCCGATAGCCAAGCATCCATTTCATCGAAACAAAACAAGAAAGTGATACCTTTCTGGCTTGCTATTGTCATTAATTCTGCTATAAATTCAAATAATTGTTCGTCATCATAAATCGGCAAGATATTTAATAATTCTAGAATGGTTTGAACATTTTTATGATTTATATCGCTTACTAATTCCTTGATGGATATCAAGATTGAGTGTGACTTTGAAGATATGCCTGCTTTTGTAGTTAAATCAATGATTTTATTATAAATGTGTAATTCTTTATCAGTATCCAACAATTCCGAAAGAGTCTTCAATATTATTGCTAATACTTGTTTTTTCAATTCATAAACATCAACTTGACCCAAATTTTGAAATGATATGGGTATAACATTAATTTCGCTATCATTTTTCCATTCATCTAGTACCTCTTCAAGAACTAAATGAATGAATTGAGTCTTAGATCCACCAAAATCTGTGGTATAGAACATGCAAGCCTGATTGGAAATGCTAGAGGGTTGATTAATGTCGAATATCCGATCTTTTACAAACTTCAATGCTTTTTCCATTTTTTCCGACAAGATCAAGACTTGTTTTAAATTGATGTCTCTAAATTCTGATTCTAAATCCTTAGAAGTCAGGACCTTACTGCTTGGGCTACTAAAAATGTTAAGTATCTTGACTGCCATATCCCTAGGAATGTTTAACTTCTTACTTTCAATTTTATAGTCTTTTTTATACGTTTCTGCAGTTGCCAATTTAGATTTACCCCCGGTAACTCTTGTAATTTGAATGACATAAGATTAATATTAAAATTATGTTAAATTATTGTAAGATTCCTACACTGATTTTACAGAAATGAAAAAATTGAAAATTAAAGGAAGAAAAAAATTCAATGAAATCATAAAAATGGCAGAAGAATGTTATAAAAACAAGGAAGTACTCATTGTTCCCATGTCAACATATAATCATGTCAAACATATTAAATTATTTTTGAATTTCCTTTCTAGGAATAAGATAATTGAGATTGAAATTTTAAGAAGAGAAGATATCATTAAGAGTAAAGTCCAACTTCGGGAAAAAATTTTGTTTTTAGCAATTAAAGGATGCACCCAGATTGAAATTGCTAAAATTTTAAACTTTAGCAGAATCACAATTAATAAAGAATTCAAATATATTAAATTTCTCGATTATGATTTTATCAAAATCGTAAAATTAGCAATGGAAACATTGGATTTAAAATTCAGAGAATTTAATTTTCCAATTTATTTAGAACTTAGCGAACAATCACGTAACTATAAATTCATCAAAAAATATTCAAAAAATAATAAATTAATTAAAATTTCAACAGGTGCACTTGGTAAGTTGAATTTAATAATAATAAAATCACCTTTTTGTTAAGTTTAATACCAAAATGATCTTGCTGCAACAGCTATATAAATTTCATTAGCACCATAATCATCTAAAATTTCTGAAATTTGACCTTTATTCGTCCCATCAGTATAAGTATCATCAACAATGAGAACATTCTTACCTTTAATTGGTTCATTATCCCCAATTAAATAGAATTTATCTCCTTTTTTTGATGTACTATGCTCAAAAACTACTTCACTATGAAATGGAATATCTAATTCTTCTGAGAGAAAATGTGCATAATAATATCCATGATTAAATTTTTCCTTTTCATTTTTTTTGGGGACATGTACAATTACTTGTATTTTATTCAAAATTTCTGAGTCATATTTTTTTAATTTAAAAGCAAGACCTTTACAAAGATGCCTAATTATTGCTTTTTTTTGTCTCTTAGTTGTGAATTTAGCACGTGCTTTAGCATCATTGATTAATTTGCTATATCTATATTTTAAATCGTATTTATTTGGTTTATTATACCAACCTCTATAATAATACCCTACTGTAAGGACTGATTCAAATGGATATATTTCACATTCACAGTCCTGAGGAAGAGCTGAGTCTGGCAAATTTTTTTTACATTTAGGACATACATTTTCGGTTATTAATTCCACTTTTACTCCGTTATCCAGAATTAAGTTCCCACCTTCCTCTCTTACCATCTATACCATCATGATTATATCTAGTCGAAATAGGACAGAATTGATGTATTATTCGTCTTTTTCACTTTTTCTATTGACATTTTATTTTTATTTTTTTTATATTTAATAATTACTTCGTCGGCTGTTGAAATTGGATATCCATTAAGTTTATTTATTATATGGAGTGGTACAAAAGAGTTTTTCCTATTTTTATCTTTAGGAATTAATCCGAACATTAATTTTTTCTGTTCAATAGCGAATTTGATTTGCCATTTTGAACCACTCTTTTCTGTCCCTTCTATAAAAATACTTCCTTTAGATAGACCGCAATTTAATT
>JABXJV010000479.1 GCA_013375355.1 Candidatus Helarchaeota archaeon | reverse complement strand
TCTTTGAAAAAGTCCAATAATAAAAAATTGAGTATCAATTAAGATTCTATTATTTACGGTATCAATATGTAAAGGGAGTCCGATAAAAAATAAAATTATCCCAAGAATTAGAACAAATTTATAAACTTTTTCAGAATTTCCTTTCCTCAATTCACTTAATAGAAGAGATCCAAATATTTCACCTGTTAATATATAGAAAAACATATTTCCTTGAACCGCAAAAACAAAATATCCAAAATATGCAACAGCTACTGCAATAGCAACTCTAGCAACAGTAGGAAGCTCCATTAAGAAAAAAACAACAAATGACCAAAGTGCAATTTGTGCAATTAAATTTGAGTGAGAAAAGGATGAAATTGGATTAAAAAAGTAAGTAAAATCGGTAGAAGAATAAGGACCGAAATATAATTCATAATATTCAGAAGACAAAAAACCGAAACTAACTAGATTATATACATATTGAATTAAAACTAAAATTATCGTTCTCTTTAAAATATGAATTAACCGTTCTTCAAATGGTAATCCCTTTGATTTGTATCTCTGAGATGAAATAGCTAAACCAATTCCGATTATACAAAAAAACATAGCCCATCCAATGGTATAAATGAAATTTTCAGCCATAAAAAAAAATGATTTAGTAGCCCACAATCTTGGATCTTTGCTCATCGTATCGTAAATGAAATGTCCATTAACCATAAAAAATGCTGCAATTCCTCTAATTACATCTAACGAAAAGAGTCTAGTTAATCGAAATTTGGGCTTTTTTATTGGCTCAGAATTCAAATTTATCAAGTTATCCTATTTCAAAAAATAAAAAAATATTATAGAGAAAAAAAATTTAAAGAAAATTAAAGAACGCCCATTGACGCCATGAGCATTGTCCCTTCGGGAGTCTCAAAATCTATTATTACATCTAAAACTGCTGGTAATTTAGAATCGATAGCTCGTTGTAATGCTGGTTTAATTTCGTTTGGATCTGTTATACGTTCACCATAACATCCAAAGCCTTTAGCTATTTCTGCAAAATTTGTGTCTCCAAAATCTACATCAATATAGCGTTTTCTCATCATCAGTTTCTGACCCGATTTAATCATTCCCCAAGCGGAATTATTTCCAATTACACAAACAAATGGAAGATTATACCGTTTAGCTGTTTCTAAGTCTTGTATATTAATCATAAATGATCCATCTCCAGCTATACAAATTATTTGTCTGTCAGGTTGTCCTAAATGATTTGTAGCAAATCTTGCTCCAATTGCATAAGGAACTCCAACACCTAATGTTCCCATCCCTGATGCCATAAGCGTGGAACGAGGGGGTCGCGGTTTAAATGCTTCAAGAAACATTCCAGCAGCTACAGCTAGGTCGCCTCCATCTATTATAATAATTGCATCCTCATCTATGAATTCCAATACTTCCTTT
>JABXJV010000478.1 GCA_013375355.1 Candidatus Helarchaeota archaeon | reverse complement strand
TTTAACCTGAATAATTCATAAAATTCTTTATTTTATTAGGTAAATTATTGATATTATTAATATTATTGTAGAATTGCCTTTGAAACAAGGTTGGGTGTTACTACTATTGTCATCCTGAACTTGTTTCAGGATCTAATATTAAATCTAAATATAGATTCCGAAACAAGTTCGGAATGACAGTCATTGTTTTAGAATTAAAAAAACAAGATTTGTGAATATATCAGGTTAAATAAATAAAAAAATATAGTAATATTAACTATATTTTAAAAATTTACTAATGTTCTGATTTTTAAATAGTTAATCAATTTGATTTTAAGATAGATTTTATGATTTATATCTTGAAAAAATTGAAGATTCCTGATTTTGCTCTTGTAGTTTTACTGATAGTGAGCGGATTATTCTCTTCATATTATATGTACGGCAATGATAATAAAGATAAAAAGATAATAGTAGAGTTATCAGGAAAAGTTTATGGTGTATATAATTTAAATAGCAATAGAATAATAGATTTAAAAGGACCTCAGAGCAGAGTAAAGATAAATATAGAGAATGGATATGTTTTTGTTTCAGAGAGTGGATGCCCCCAGAAGATTTGCAAAAGGATGGGCAGGAAAAACAGGATTAATGAGTTAATTGTCTGTATTCCGAATCGTCTTATAATTCGGATTGAAGGTAAAACTAAAAATAACTATGAATTTATTACCCGATAATAACCGATATTTGAATGACAGTAGAAAAGATAATAAAATTGTCCCTTCTTATCTCGATTGGATTGGTTCTTTTCATTGTTGAGAGTTTCATTCCATTTCCAATACCGTGGCTGAAATTGGGAATTGCTAATATTGTTTCGATAATTGCACTCTATATTTATGGAATAAAAGATGCTTTTATTGTTGCATTTTTTAGAGTTGTAATTGGTAGTTTGATAAGAGGAATGCTTTTCAATCCAATTTTTTTTGTTGCGATAGGGAGTAACATTATGGCAATTCTGGTTATGGGTTTTGTAAAATCTTCTTTTAGTAGATTTTTTAGCACAGTTGGTGTAAGTATTTGGGGTGCATTTGCTTATAATATTACACAAATAGTTATTTATTATTTTTTAATCATAAAGAGACCGGAAATATTTAATCTGCTCCCATTCTTTATGATTGTTACACCTATTACAGGATTTATAACTGGTTTTGTTGCTTTGATAGTTATTGAAAAAGGGAAAGGGAAAATCTTATTTTGAATTTTTATTTACTCTTTTTAGAGTAAGAATTTTACTATTTCTGACCTATAACAAAAAAGTTTAAAAGGAGAGTAGATGAAAATTGGTATAATTTCGGACAGTCATGACCATCGCAGTAATATAATAAATGCTGTTGAATGTTTTAATGATGAAAATGTAGAAATGGTTATTCATGCGGGAGATATAGTGGCACCTTTTACAGAAAGGGAATTTAGAAAACTAAAATCAAAGATGATAGCAGTATTCGGTAATAACGATGGGGAAAGGTTTGGGTTGAAAAAGTTCTTTGATATAAATTTACCCCCCTTGGAATTAACTCTAAATAGTAAAAAGATTGTTGTAATGCACGTACCATTCAACCTTGAAGCATTAAAAAAGAGTAATTGTTATGACATAATTATTTATGGGCACCTGCATGAACCACTCATAGAAAAGGGTAAAGTAACTGTGATAAATCCTGGAGAAACATGCACTTGGCTTACAGGTAAGGCAACTGTTGTAATTCTCGATACCGAATCTATGGAAACAAGACTTATTGAACTTTAATTCATTCTTTTGAAAAAAAAGGCAACAAATATAAATTTATAATATACTTAACTCATTACAGGACGGTGAATTTATTTGAATATTATAAATATTTAATTTTTTATAAAAAATGGAATATTTTTTAAATTTCTTTAGTATAATATAATGGAGGGGTCAAAAATTAAAGTTTTTAAAAGGAGAAAAAAAATGACAAAATTTAAAAGATCAGCTTTTATAATTCTGGTTGTTCTTTTATTTGCCTTTTTTATCTCTGGTTGTTATACAATGATACATCCCCCATTTACAGTTGAAGAAAGAGTAACAAAAGTAATTGTAAAGGAGAATGAATCTGACCGAAGTTATAATGATGAGGAATATCAGGAGAATAACGAAAATATCAGTGAAAACTCAGAAAATGAAACGAATATTTATTATTTTCATAACTATTATCCATACTATGACCCATTTTATTACAGGCATTTTTACGGGGATACTTTTTGGTATAGATACCATCATCGCCCCTATTATTTTCGCCCACAACTTGGATTTGGATTTCGATATCACTTCTGGAGCTTTCCATGGGACGTAGGATTTTATTATTATATGCCGGGGTGGTATCCCGATTTTTCGATTCAATTTAGCTTTTTCAATTATGATTGTTTTGCTTATTGGGATTATTATTATCCTTGGTATAGGGCGTATCATCCGTTTGCTTATGTTGGGCATTTCCCGTATTCTTATTATGGTTATAGATATGGGTATTATCCATATTCCGGTTACAATTATAGTTATGCTTATTATAGAGATTATGGTCCAGCCAAACCTTATAAGAAAAGAGATTTTGGCAGAAGACAGGACTACAGGGTATCGAATGCGAATATGAGCAGGATTATAAGATCGAGTGTTGCTAAGACATCCAGCGATCAGGACGTAAAGGAATTATCAAAAAGGAATGATGGAAAGAATACAGATTCATATAAGGGAAGACGCACAAGGAGAGATGAGTATTCAGGCACAAGAACTGGCAGGAGTACGAGTATAAAAAAATCTTCGACCTCTAAACCAAGTGGTTCAGTTAAGAGCGGTGGTTCTAAAAGAGGGATAACAACAAGACGTTCCAGCAGAGGTTCTGGTTCTTCAGGGAGTTCCTCAACAGGTGAAAGAAGAACTAAAAGAAAATATGACTCTAAGATAAAAATTAATCCTTCTATTGATAATAAGAATATATTAAAAAATCGAAATGTAAAAAACTATCCCGATTACAACAAATTTCAGGAATCTGATTTCAATAAGAAAGGTTTTAGAGAAAGATTAGAATATATTAATGAAGTCGTAGGTTCATATAAAGATAAAACTTCTTCTATGAGAGAGAGAAAATATAGAAGTGTAAATTCTAATTATTATTCAAGGTCAAAGAATATTTTTAATAGAGTCCATTCAAGTTATATAATGTATGGCAGGGATAATCACAGATTCGGAAAGGAATTTACAACTACAAAGAGGTACTCTCCTCCGTCAAGAAGTTCAGAATTTAGAAGAGGGTATTCCCCATCAAGCCGCGTTTCAGTCCCTAAACCAAGTGCTTCCCATAATAGAAGTAGTAGTTCTTCTTCAAGAAGAGAAAGAAGATGATTGAAAGTGAATAAAAGTATATAGAAAAAAACACCCCTTTCGATTACGTTTATCGAAAGGGGTGTTTTTATTATATTTCTCAGAATATCGATAAATTTAAAAAATTTATTTTTATGAATATATTATTCTTTTTAGAAATTTCATCTACTCGAGTTAACATGATTAAAATGAATATGAGAAATTAACTCATTATATCGATAAATCTCTGCTGGTGTGTTTTGGAGAACTGATCAGTAACGCTTATTCTTTTTGAATAAGCACCTAAAGTCTGCGGATTCATTCTGAGTTCCTCCGCCTTTATTTGTGCTACCTGCCGTTTAGAACGAACATTAGTCTTTCTGATTGCATTTTTGAAATAGTTAAAGGTGAAATTTATAACATCCATAGGAGGAACTTTGTTAATTTGCTGCGGCATTCTTTATCCTTTATAATTAGTAGATTCTTTTATTTTAATGTAACATAAAATATTAATATTTACAATCTATTTTTATTTAACTTATAAGTTTTTAAAATGTTTCATAAATATTAACATACTTTGAAAGCAATTAAGTTAAGAATATATTCTTTTATAATTATATAATTTTCTTGAAATTGTAAAATGTTTTTTTTATATTTTTAAAAAATGTATATATGCAATGGAATTTTCGAATGAATTATTATCGAGGCTAAAATCATCAAAGAATGTGGGTGCGATATGTGGAGCGGGGATTTCACGGGAGAGTGGAGTTCCAACATTCAGAGGGGAAGATGGTTTGTGGAAAAGGTTCAAACCAGAAGAACTTGCCAATTTTGATGCATATATCAGAAATCCCCAACTCGTCTGGGAGTGGTATAATTACAGGAAGAGATTAATATCAGAGGTCAAGCCCAATCCCGGGCATTATGCGTTGTTCGAAATGGAGAATTTATTTGATAATTTCTTAGTTATTACACAAAATGTGGATAATTTGCACAAAAAGGCTGGAAGCGAAAATTTAATAGAACTCCACGGGAACATAATGTTGAGTAAATGTATAAAATGTAATAGAAAATACGATGACCTTCCTTTTCAGGAGAATGCTGTAAACGTTCCAAAGTGTGAATGCGAGGGAATAATTCGTCCCAATGTTGTATGGTTTGGAGAGTTGATACCAGAAGACCTTTTAGGAAGGTGTTATGAATTTTTAAAAGAATGTCAATTCCTTTTCGTAATAGGGACCTCTGGATATGTATATCCAGCGGCATCTTTTCCTTTAATCGCTAAAGAAAATGGAGCATTTCTTGTGGAAATAAATACAGAAATAACAAACATTTCTTACATGATGGATGAAATATTTACGGGACAATCAGGCAAGATTTTACCAGAAATTGTCAAAAAAATAAAGAGTTAAGTTTTATGAGAAGGCTTTTTTTATACATCTTTATTTACTTTATTGCATTAAATTTTGCTGGATGCGCTTATTTTAATACCTTTTATAATACAAAAAAATATTTTAATGAAGGCTTGAAAGCAATAGAGAAGGAGAAGAATTTAATCCAGAGTCAGTTAAAAGAGCCCACCCAGAGGGTAAAAACCCCATCGGTTAAACCGAGGAAAAGAGTCACTCCCGCTATGGCAAGTTTTGATAAGTGTATCGAAAAAGGGTCAAAACTTCTTGAATTATACCCAAAAAGCAAATGGGTTGATGATTGCCTTTATATTCTTGGTAGGTCGTTTTATTATAAGCAGGATTATGAAGAATCGAGTAACAAGTTCAAGGAACTTTGCACTCTCTTTCCGAACAGCAAATTTGTTCCGGAAGCAAGAATCTGGTGGGGGCGAACATTTATAGAAATGAAAGACTTTTCGAGTGCAGAGGAACAGTTCCGAGAGGTTCTCGAGTCAAATGCTAACAATGATATTAAAAATGAGGCTTTGTTGGGGCTTGCTGAAATTTTATATATACAGGAAAAATACGAGCAGGCTATTGAGGCTTATAAAAATATAGTTGAAATAATTAAGAGAAAAGAACTTAAGGCTGAAGCACAATTAAAAATAGGAGAGTGCTATTTCAGATTAGAAGACTATAATAAGGCAGCAGAAAATTTTTACAAAGCCAGAAATTTTGCCCAAACTCAAGAACAAAAATATCAATCTGAATTCAGATATGGAACAAGTAAGAAAATCATCGGTGATTTCGATGAAGCAGTCAATATTTTCAAAAATCTTCTTAGTGATGGTAAGAATGTTGACCACTTTCCAGAACTCAGAATAGAAACAGCCGACTGCCTTAAAAGAGAAGGGAAATTTGAGGAAGCCGTTAGTATTTACGAAGATATTGGAAATATTTATCCCAAAACTATTTACGCCTCTGAAGCTTACTATAATATGGGATTGATTTATTATAAGGATTATTTGGATTTTAAAAAGGCTTATGAATCTTTTAAAAAGTCTGCAGAATTGAGACAAAAATCTGAATCGTCCGAAATGGCTTCAAGAATGGTGAAAGATATTGAAGAAATGAATAAAATTAAAGAAGAGATAAAAAACGAAGCAGAAGAGGAGGTTGAAGAGAAAGACGAAAAAACAAAAAGTGATACTCTTCTTACATTGTATGAGAAGGCAGAAGTAGAGAAATTAAAAAAAATAGAAAGTATGGCGAAAAATAGGTATTTATTGGGAGAGATTTTTCTGGATAAAATAGAAAGGGTAGATTCTGCCCTTGTTTATTTTGATATGATAAGGGAAAAATTTCCAGAGAGCACATTTGCACCGAAATCTCTTCTGCAACTTTACGATATCTATGTCAATAAATTAAATAAGTCCAAAGAGGCGGAAAGATTTTTACAAGAATTGGTCGAGAAATATCCACAAAGTGATTTTTCTAACTCTGCTCGCGAAAAACTTGGTCTGCCTGAAATTGTTCTATTAAAAGACAGTCTGAGAATGGAGTTCCTTGATGCAGAAAATCTATACTTTGAAAAGAAAGAGTTCGATAAAGCTATAGAGAAGTATCAAAAGATTTATCTTGATTTCCCGGAGTCAGAATTTGCTCCGAAATGTCTTTTTTTACTTGGATGGTATTACGAAAACGAGGAATTAAATGTAAAAAAGGCGTTTGAAGAATATAAAAAACTTGTCGAAGATTATCCAGAGTCTAAATATGCAAAGATAGTTTTATTCAAGGTTAATGAATATGAAAAAGAAAACCAAAAATCGGAAGATAAAAAAGTAACATCAAATAAATCAGATATAACTAAAAGCGAAATTCAAGAAGAAGAAAAAGATGAAAAGGAGAAGACTCCTCAAAAAGAGAAATTTCAACAAGAAATTAAAAAGAAAAGAGAGATGAGAATAAAAAAGAAGGAATAGTAGGAGTTCGATTTATCATACCCGATACAGCATTTAATAAATCAAGGTCCATAATGAGTTTGTATAATAAGAAAGGAGAAATAAAATATTTAAATAAATTAACAGATGATATATATCATATTGGTATAGAATGTGGGGAGATTTCAAAAAGTTGTCATCCTGGGCAGTTTGTTATGATAAGGGTGAGTGAAAATTATGACCCTCTTTTAAGGAGACCATTCAGTATTTTAAAAACTATCTCAGAAGATGGGATTATTGAGGTTGTTTTTAAAGTTGTTGGAAAAGGGACAAAAATTTTATCTGAAAAAATAAGAGGGGATTCACTCGATGTTTTGGGACCTTTGGGGAAGGGATTTAAATTTAGTGGAAAAGATGAAAACTATATATTAATCGGTGGAGGAATTGGATTTCCTCCACTTTTTTTCATGGCTGATTTTTTGAAAAATGAAAAGAAAAATATAACGCTCTATTACGGGACAAAGAAAAAAGAAGAAATCCTTTTTGAAAAAGAACTACAGGAAAGATGCACTAAACTAATATTAGCAACTGAAGATGGCAGTTTGGGTGAAAAGGGGCTTATTTCGGATGTATTTATTAAAGATTTGGATGCGGGAATAATTCAAAGTAATTTGGAAGTTTTTTCTTGTGGACCAAAACCCATGTTAGAAAAGATAAGTTCAATCTGTGAAAAGTTTGATTTAAAATTGCAGGTTTCCTTGGAGAATGTAATGGCTTGCGGAACAGGCCTCTGTCAGGGGTGTGCTGTTAAGATTAAAAATTCCGAAGAGGATTACGAGTATAAGTTAGTATGTAAGGATGGTCCTGTTTTTAACTCAAACATAATTTTATGGGAGGGCTAATAATTTACTATGGTTGATATGACTGTAAAGATTGGCAATGTTATTTTTAAGAATCCGGTTCTGACTGCATCGGGAACTTTTGGTTATGGCGATGAGATAGGCGACTTAATTGATGTAAATTCGTTAGGAGGAATTATAACAAAATCAGTAACTTTTAATCCAAGAAAAGGCAATCCACCTCCTCGAATTGTAGAGACCTCAGCGGGAATGCTGAATTCTATCGGACTTGCTAATATTGGCGTAAAAAGGTTTGTAAATGAGAAAATCCAACTTTATAAATCTTTTGGTACCAGGGTAATTGTCAGCGTTGCTGGCGAAACTATAAGGGATTATTGTAAGGTTGTCGAATACATTGAAAAGGAGAATAATATTGACGGATATGAAATAAATATATCCTGCCCTAATACTGAAAGAGGGGGGATATATTTTGGTATTGACAGAGAGATGAGCAGGGATGTTGTTACGGAGATAAGGAAATTGACTTCGAAGCTTCTTATTGTTAAACTGACTCCAAATGTTACTTCTATCAGTGAAATAGCGGAGGTAGTGGAGGAAGCAGGGGCAGACTGTGTATCGCTGGTAAACAGTTTTATCGGAATGGCGGTGGATGTTAAAACAAAAAAACCTAAAATAAAAAATATTATCGGCGGACTTACAGGTCCCTGTATAAAACCTTTAGCCCTGGCAAAGGTTTATGAGGTATGTTCAAAGATTGAAATACCTGTGATTGGCATCGGTGGAATTGCTACCGGAGATGATGCTTTGGAGTTTTTAATAGCAGGTGCTTCGGCAGTGCAAGTGGGAACCGCTTCCTTCTTTGACCCCGATGCTCCGATAAAAATTGTTGAAGAAATAAAAATATACCTTGAAGACAATGGTATAAAAAGAGTCAGCGAGATTGTGGGAACCATGATTGTATCATAAAGTTTTTAAGGAAATTTTTTAAAAAAGTAGAAAAAATTCCAAAAATTTAAGTAAGTTTTTTGAAAAGTTCGAAAGAAAATTGAGGATAAGAATATTCATACCAGCATTAATTTTTACATTGATTAGTTGTTCGGTTTCCCCGAGATTCAGGACTGAACCAGTTTCAAGTGGCGGAAAAGTATTACAGACAGATATAGGGGTTGCATCTTATTACGGGGAGGAATTTCACGGCAGAAAAACAGCATCAGGAGAAATTTTTGATATGTATAGGTTTTCAGCTGCTCATAGAGATTATCCCTTGGGCACTGTCGTAAGAGTTACCAATATTAATAATGGTAAATCGTTAATTTTAAAGATAAATGACAGAGGTCCCTTTGCAAAGGGGAGGATTATTGACCTTTCTTATGCTGCCGCTAAAGAACTGAATTTTGTTCTGGACGGGACAACAACTGTGAAAATTGAAGTTTTGAAGTGGGGTCAAAAGATGTAAGGTGTTCGTTTTACCGAACCCAAACTTTATAGCTCTAAAATGGTATCAAAAGATAAATTAAGTAAAGTAATAAAGGTAAAGGTTCCGGGTTCTACATCAAATCTTGGTCCTGGATTTGATACATTGGGTTTGGCAGTCAATCTTTTTTTAAGTTTGGAGGCAGAACCAAATAATGAACTGCAAATAAATGTTTTGGGTGAAAGGACTGGGGAAATCAAGAGAAGTCAGGACAATTTGGTGTATCGTTATTTCAAAGAGTATTTTAGATATGTGAATGAACCCTGTTTACCAATCAAATTGTCATTGAAAAACGAGATACCATTGAAACGGGGTCTGGGTAGTAGTGGTGCTGCTATTGTTGGCGGAGTTTTAATAGCAAGGGAATTGGCTGAAAAGAAGGTTTCAAATGAGGAATTACTGAATATCGCTGCCTCAATTGAGGGGCATCCAGATAATGTTACTCCCTCATTATTCGGAGGGCTAACTGTATCCTGTTTAGTGAAAAATAGGGTTATTTTTAGCAGGATTGAACTTTCAAAAATTATAAAACTTGTTGCCGTTATTCCTGACATTAATATATCTACAGAGAAGGCGCGAACTATATTGCCAAAGAAGATTAATTTTAAAGATGCAGTCTTCAACATCCAGAGAGTTTCACTCCTTATTAATAGTTTTTATTTTAAAGATTTTGATAATATGAGATTTTATTTTGAAGATAGACTTCATCAGGATTACAGAAAGGTATTTGTTCCGGGATTTGATAAGGCAGTGGAAATGGGAATGAAGGCTGGTGCCATTGGAGTTTACCTGAGTGGTTCTGGCCCAACGATTGTTGCTTTTTACAGGGATAAAGGGGATATTGTTGCGAACACTATTGCAGATGTTTTCAATGAAGAGAATATTTCTTGCAGAATTGTTTATATAAAACCTGTTTTGAAACAAACATTTACCGATATTGTCGTATAACGTTGATGAAATAAAATTACATAAAATTAATTTTATTGATAGTTTTTTTCTTGACATTAGATTTGAAATTATTTATGATAAAAAAATAAAGATTTCTTATGATAAGTGGAGGATAAAAAATATGAGTTTATCTCTTTTAAAAAAAGTGCCTTTATTTAATGGTTTAAGTGAAAAGGAACTTAAAAGTATATTGAGATTGACTTCTTCAAAAAGATATTATAAAAACAATATGATTCTTGTAGAAGCAGATGAAGTAGGTGATATATTTTATATTATAGATAAGGGTAAAGTAAAAGTTTCACGTGTAAGTGAAGATGGAAAAGAGGTGATTCTCTCAGTATTGGGGTCTGGAGACTTTTTTGGTGAGATGTCTTTACTTGATGGATTGTCCCGTTCTGCAAATGTTACATCTTTAGATAAAGCCGAAGTATTGACATTAAGTGGGAAAGATTTTTTAGATTTACTTCATAAATATCCGCGAATTTCTTATAATCTGATAAAGGTTTTGTGTGCAAGGATTCGTAGATTAGATGCACAGATTAAAAAATTCTCACTGATGAATACTATTGGTAAGGTTGCTTCAACCATTTTAAGTTTAGCAGAATCCGGGAAGAAAAAGGGAACACGTTCAGCCGAAATTGAAAGGCTCCCATCACTTAAAGATATCGCAAGTATGGCTGGAACATCTAAATCTTCGGTTTCAAGAGTTCTCAATAATCTCCAAAAAATTGGACATATTAAAAAAGAGGGGAAAAAAGTTATAATCGTCAACTATGACGAATTCAAAAAAATGTATTGCTAAACCTCAACCATTATTCATCACTCTGCAATGAATAAGAAATAAATTTTTATTCCTTTGGTATAAAAGAAAGTATGCCACAAGAATACTAAAAATTATTATTATAATGTATGCACACAAATACAAAAAATAAGTTTTGACATATTCATGAATCTGTTAGTAATCTTAATGCTTTTGATTTTTGGTTGCGTGGATAATAATATGGGGAGAGGGGCAGAGCAGCAGAAGCTGAATCAAGAAAACATTGTAATTGAACGAGATGTGGTGTATAGTACAGTTGATGGCTACCAGTTAACTTTAGACATTGCATTCAGGAAAGATTTACAATCTCCTGTACCAGCTATTGTGCACATACATGGAGGAGGATGGCGAGGTGGAAATAAAAATTCTGATAAGGCAAAAGTATTTGCAGAGCACGGTTTCGTGGGCATTTCAATCAACTATCGATTGAGCGGAATCGCTAAGTTTCCTAAAGGAGTGCACGATTGCAAAACCGCAATCCGATGGGTGCGTGCACATGCTGAGCAGTATAACATTGACCCTGATCAAATCGGTGTCACCGGTTCATCAGCAGGTGGTCATCTTTCAGCCCTTTTGGGAACATCAGGAGGAGACAAATATCTGGAAGGAACTGGCGATTATCTTGATTATTCAAGTCATGTTCAGGCAGTAGTTGATCATTTTGGACCAACAGACTTTTTACGGATGAATGACAAGCCCGGTCAAATAGACCACTTTTCACCAGATTCGCCGGAGTCTCAATGGCTGGGAGATCCTATTACAAAACTCCCCAATCTTGTGCAAAAAGCCAATCCAATAACATATATCGATAAAGATGACCCGCCAACAATCATTATCCATGGAGAAAATGATAAATCGGTAATCTTTAATCAATCAGAATTGTTATACAATGCACTGAAACAGGCTGGGGTTGAAACTAAGTTAATACGTGTAAAAAATGCAGACCACGGCTATAAGCCAAATCCTCCGAATGCAACCGTCTCTCCCACTATAGAGCAAATTAATACCATGGAAATAGAATGGTTTCAGCGAGTGTTAGGTCATAAAAAATAATGATATTTTAACAGGAAAGATGCAAGCTCTGGAAGACTTTATTCTATTTCAAGGATTTCTTTCATCCACTTTTGTGATAACCATATTTTGAGATTGT
>JABXJV010000477.1 GCA_013375355.1 Candidatus Helarchaeota archaeon | reverse complement strand
CTTATTTTCTTGAAAGAAAATTGAAATTAGAAAAACTTGTTTATTTAGGTTCCCTCATCCTTAACGAACTTTTATCAACAACAAAAAAGCTTACTTCTCTTTACGTAATAAAGGAAAATCCGATTCTTCCTGCCACTAAAAAAATATGGTTTGAAGGCTTAGCAATAGAACACAAAATTAGGCCTACTTCTAAGATTGAAATATTTGCCTTTCAAACGAAAAATCGGTTAGATATTATTAAATTGCGTTTAGGTTTTACAAGAAACATTGCTATGTCCTTAAGAGAAAATGAAAAGGGCGGGAAACTATTCTGGATAATTAAATCTTTAACTGTAAAAGCTGCTGAAGACAAAGTCAGTAAAGGTTTCTTCCCATTTGGTATTGCAGTCAATTTTATTCGGCGGATAGTGTGTTGGCTCAGCGATAAGGAAATATTATGTCCTTCTTTAGTTCCAGGTTCAAATATTATGCTCTTAACCGGCGATATACATTCTGGGACTTATCCTGAATGGGAAAATAGATCGGTAGAGACAGTAAATAGATTCATGTATGGAGTTACAGAGCCCGAAATAAAATTAGCTCTAAGATTTATAGAGATTCTAAATAGATCCCAACAAAAGGCAACTTTCTTTGTTAGTACTTGTATATTTGATGATATAAAGAACTCCGTTTTTTTATCTAAATTGACAGACGAAAACATCGAATTAGGAATTCATGGATACAATAATGAAATGCTAAGAAAAATGCATGAGGCAGATATCAGAAATCTAATAAGGAAATGTTTGATGAAACTTCCCTCTGCTATTGGTTATAGAGCACATGGTTATCGTAGTGATGCGAAATCTCGAAGGATTTTAAAAGATAATAACTTCAAATATTTAAGTGATGATCATTCACCGTACTCTGCTTTTACCCATTTTGATCCGTTATATGTAAATCCTACCAATCTCTCAAAAAATCAGGGACTATTTTCCTTTGTAATTAGCATAGATGATTCGACAAGGCCAAGTCCGTTAGAATTCAAAAGAAGAATGAAATTTATTTTAAAATATTGGAGAGATTTTTCGCCAATAATAATAACGGTTGTTATGCATCCGGTAAATACTGGCGGATACTACGAAAAAAAGTATAATAACTTCGCTTTACCACTTAAAGACTT
>JABXJV010000049.1 GCA_013375355.1 Candidatus Helarchaeota archaeon | reverse complement strand
GGCTTATACCCACAAGTGGTATTCCAAGTTCACTTGCAGATTTCAGGTGGTCACCTGCAAGAATTCCAAGCCCTCCAGAATAAATAGGAATGCATTCGGTGATTCCAAATTCAGCAGAAAAATATGCCACACATAACTTATTTTTAGAATCCCAGGTCTTATCAAACCAGGTTTTTTCTTTGACATATTCCTTTAATCCTTGATAGACCCGCTCCATCTGTGCAAGAAAACCTTCATCCTCGGAAAGATATTCCAATCTCTCCTGTTTTACATTTCCTAATATTAAAATCGGATTATGGTCTTTTTCTTCCCAGAGGTCTCTATCAATTCGGCGAAGTAGGTCTATTGCCTCATGATTCCAGCACCACCATAAATTGTAAACTATCTCTTTTAAAGGAGTTAATTTTTTGGGCAGAGATGGAACTATGGTAAATGTATATATTGGACGCATTAAACAATTCCCCTATTTTTAATATTTTTTCTTTTTTTAAATTTATTTATATAAATTAATATTATTTTTTGAAATATCAAAAGAAAATTAAAAAATGTTTCAAAAATTGTGCAGTTTAACATAAAGTGAAATTATGAGAATATAATGATAGAAAGAACCATAGAATTTTTGACGGGTTTTTTCAAAAATCTGATAAAAATGATTGGTAATTTAATTTATGGGATTTGTGTAAGTTATTTGAAAATAATGTTATTATTTTGATGGTATTAAATTTGCATTCTTTATTTTTATGATAATAATTAGAAAGTTGCAATGGAATACGAATAGTATTTTATTTTAACTGATGGTAAGGTATAATAGGGAATGTTCAGAGAGGATTGTCTAACCAACCGGTAAAATATTCAAGTATGGTGAGATGGTAATTCATTACTGCGGTTGAGTAATATATTATATAATACTAGTGCCTCGTTAAATGAGAAATGATATATATTTTTCTCGACGTATACGGGGTCGTCCCTGACCCCGCAATTATTATATCTGTCTGGCTCAGAGACGAGCCAGACTACTTAATATTTTGATCAAAGAATAACAACCGCCATAATTATATTCAAGTAT
>JABXJV010000476.1 GCA_013375355.1 Candidatus Helarchaeota archaeon | reverse complement strand
TTCAGTTTTAAGCTTATCTGTGTGCATTCCAAGAATATTGATGTTTCCATCTCCAGTATGAAGATCAAAGTCTAACACGAATGCGCTTTTAATTTTCTTTTGATTATTCAATTTTAATAGGGAAACGCTTATATTATTGAAGAAACAAAATCCCCAACAACTATTAGCAGATGCATGGTGTCCTGGTGGACGAATACAGCCAAAAGTAGGTATTTCTTGAAAAGCCATTTCAGCAGCTTTTATTGCCCCTCCTGCTGATAAAAGTGCAAATTCATAAATCATAGATGAGTTTTTAATTCGTTGGATATGATCTTTGGTATGAGCTAAAAGAATATCGTCTTCTGTCGCTGGTTTAGCGGTTATAAATTCATAATCTTTATGTTTTTCTAGTTCTTTTATAATAGGCTCTAATCTACCCTCTGATGCTGCAGGATCACTCGTATAACTTTTCAAATATTTCTCATGGAATATTATTTTCATAAATTACCTATTTATAACGGTTACTAAATAAATAATTACAAACTTTGTTAATGTAAACTAAAATCCGCATTTTAATGTTTCATTATATATATGTTCTGCAATTAATCGTATATCACCTTCTGGAAATAGTTCTAATTTATTTCTAACAATTTTTCCAATAATTTTAACTGTATCACCTTTTCGTATGTTAGTAACACCATTACTATAAACAGTAATTTCTTCAGGAATTCCTTCAATAGGTTCATCCATCTTGACGCTAAAAAATATTACTGCGTACCTATGATCTTTACGAGTTGCCATAGCAAATAGACCATTTGAAGTAACTACTCCTTGTATAGTCCCGCTAAATAATTCATCTGGTTTTTTTTTCCGCCTAAGTTTTACAATTTTTTTAAGATCTTTAATTTTTCTTACCTTCTTATTTTTAATTTAATTCTGTTACTAATTTTATTTAAACTTTATTCAATCTAAAATGTCTTATAAAGGGTTATTTAGAACATTTTTATTTATTTTCTGCTTAAATCGTTATACACGTTTCTCAAAAACTTTTTTAATTGGTCTTAAATCTTTCTTCTGAGATTTTATCTATTATAAAAAATTGAATTTTTTAGACAAATATAGTTAACAATTTTTATTGGAGTTCATCTTTTTAAAATTGGGTTGAAAATTAATAATGGAACAAGGTGTTAAGAAATTGAATAAGAAAAAAATGAAAGAAAGAATAGAGGGGTGGTTCCATCCAGAGGAAGGTAAATGGTATCAAGACCAAGTTAAGAAGTTCAGAGGAGGTTGGATAGTTGAGATCGGGTGTTGGAAAGGCCTTTCTATATCATATCTTGCTCCTGTATTAATTGGAAATCCCCAGAGATTATGGTGCATTGATAATTGGAAGGGTTCAAAAGATCAATATGCTAAATTATATCGTGAATTACTTGACCAACAGAAAAGTGAAGGTAGACCAATTCCAATTCAGTTCAGAGAAAATTTAAAACAACTAAAAATACCTCATAAAATTCTTGAGATAGATAGCCTAGAGGCAGTAAAAAATTTTCAAGATGAAAGCTGTAGTGTTGTATTTCTTGATGCATCTCATGATTATTTAAGTATTACAGCAGATCTCAAATCTTGGTGGCCAAAAGTACGTCGAAAGGGAATATTAGCTGGACATGATTTTTCTAATGACCATCCAGAACTCATTAGAGCAGTTGAATCCTTTAGTAAAGAATATTCAATTCCTTTAAAACGAGGACCTAGAACGATTTTTTATTTTATAAAGCCCTAAAAGACAATTTAAAAGATTTTTAATACATTTTGAATGAATTATTTAATATTCAATAATATAGAAAAATTTTTCAAAAAAAAATCTTCTAGGTAAATAGGTCCAATTATTAATTTGGGTGTCAATATGGGTAAACCAAAGTTTGTTTTTGAATGTCAAGAATGTCGGAAATGTTGTAATTTAAAAAAGAGAAAAAGATTCCAAATTTATTATTCAGATATTGATAGATGGGTTAAAGATCAAACTTTAAATAGAGTTTTTCCATTTTTAGAAATAACGGATCAAGATAATGCTTTAGTAATCGCTATAAGACCAAAAGAAGATGGCACTTGCCCTTTATTAATGGAAAATCAGTGTGTTATCGATTATTCGAAACCAATCAATTGCTCTACTATTCCTTTAGAATATAATGGGTCAAATTACATTGTTAGTTTTAAAAAATGTGAGGGTTTGGGTAAAGGTTCGATGACTAAAGAGGGATTAAAAGAAATACGAGATAGAGCTCAATTGGATTATAAAAGTCGAGTTGAAACTTTAGCGACACTACCAATTTTGCAATTTTTGTTTCTACAATTCTTTCAAAAACAATCAGAGGAAGCAATGAAAAAGCTTTCACCAGAAGATCGAGAAAGAATTCAAAAAATTTTAAGTGAAGAGGAAAAGAAAAAAGTTGAAAAGAAAGATAAAGAACAGAATAAAAGAGAATAAACTAAGATTAAATATATTAAGACATATTATAATTTACTCGATTTTAATGAATGATATTTAAATATTCTTACTATGTAAGCTCGATATCATCATTTGAACTATAATTTTGATATCAAAATTAAATGTACCAATTTTTTTTATTTTAATAATACCCTTAAATTTAGGATAATTCATCTAAACATATATATATTACAAAATCTTAAACTAATAAGATAGAATTACTTTGGAAATTCTATTATATAACATCAACATATATAAGATTTAATTTTTGTCGAATAGATGATAGAAGAAAGTGTGGTTTTGAACGATGAAAAGAAAGATTAAATTATTAATACCCTCTCTAATTTTTGCAATAATAATTTCGACTTCTCTCCCTTATATTTCATCACTCCTTCCTAATTTTTCTGGGCATTCCCCTAATATTTGGGACGCATTACTTATTCCTCAAATTCCTTCAAATATTTATGATATTTATAAAGATCCCCGTGATGATAATTTGCCAGATTTAGAAAGTCTTGCAGGGGAATTAGATAGATATGAAGGAACTGCAAACACATTATCCGTAGTACAGTTTGCAGAGCTTGATAATAATAGCAATCCTTTTAACATATTAAATACCACACCCGCGAATCAGCGGACTGTGAGTATGTATTTAGATACTGTCCATAATTGGGAAGGGGTTGATCTCAGCTTAGATGTCAATAATTTAAGAGATCAAAGAATGTGGGTTTCAAATCCTAGTCTAGATACGGGAACTAGTTGGACACCAAATTATGTTGATGTAGGTTATTCTAATACTTTATTAGCTACTTTTGGACAGGATCCTCCATGGGCAGGGGTCGACAGTGCTCTTGAATTATATATAGACGATGCTCAAGCCTTTACAAATTATTATGATGATGGTGATCTTTGTGAGGTATATCAGAATATACCTATTTCTCGAGGCACAGTTAGAAATGTCTGGATATCCTTTTTATTTGGAATTCCTGATAACCTTGATTCAGGTTCTATGGGCTTAGCTATATATCTTGATGGAACAAGGGTTTGGTATGAAGGATTTTCAACGATTAGAACTCGAGGAATAAATCAATGGCATGCATCAGGTCTTGTACCACTTGCAACAGATGTAGTAGACTTATCTGATGATAATATAGATGTTAGAATAAGTTATGTTGTAGATGCGACATGGAATTATCCTGCTGCACCAGGACAATCTGTATATGTTGATGACTTTTATTTACTTCTCGAAACCGATTGCAATGCTACACAAGTGGGATTAACATTTGATGCGGGAACAGCGGAAGGAAGCCAATCAATCAGTAATGTTGCGTGGGGACAAGGCGCTGGAAGTCTGGATCCTGCAACAAACTGGAATTGGGACCCAATAAATGTCGAATTTAGTACATCTTTTAATCCAACTACTTATGCTGGAATTACTCAATATGTCTCTTTTACAACAGATTTAAATTTGATTTCAACAGTCACTGAGACCACAAAAATAGCTTATGGATCGACAACGGATGGAACTAGTTTTTCAGGAGTTGGAGGCAATAATATTGTCTATACCACCTATTTCAATATGTTTATACCTG
>JABXJV010000475.1 GCA_013375355.1 Candidatus Helarchaeota archaeon | reverse complement strand
TAATTCTACTGCATATGCCATAAGGATCCCAGCACTTGCATTTAAGTAGCTATGAGAAATATTGTCCCATTGGTAAGTTGAATAAACTGAATTTTGAAAATCGGTAGCATTCAAAATAGTAACAGTAACTGTAGCATTTTCTAAACAAGTTGCATTAAGTTCAAGAGTTTGATTAGTCCGTAGATTAAGATATGCACCATAGGGATCCTCATTATCAATATATATTGTATGATTTATACTGGAATTTATTAAACCTTGTCTATTCCAAATTGTAAAATTTAAAAAATGAGTAGCATTTGTTCCTGGTGTATTATTAAAATTTTCATAGGCAGTAACATTCCAATCATAATAGACCGAAATATTTTGTATATAGGGATCCTGGGATTTAAAATCATTTAAATCGTCCCAGATAGTATCTTCAGTTACATTTCCATCAATAGCTAAAGTTATATTCGAAATTCCGCTTTCAAAATCTAATGCTCTTATTTCTATTCTAGCAACTCCACCCACATAACTTTCATTTGATAGTGAAAAATTATATTGTGGTGGTGTTACATCGATTATTGAATAATTAAACTTGTAAGCATCAGTTATATTACGGTTATCATACACATCAAAGGTTTCTACCCAAAACTCGACTATATCTTTTTTATAAGTCCATTTTTGGCCATCCCAAGCAATTCGTTCCCAAGGTAATCTTGGTAAAGTACCAGTGTAATTATCTGAATTATATATTACATTAAATCCAACATAATCCACAGAAATTTTGACTGGATATGTAGAAGATACATTGATAAATATCTCAATTCGTGAATCATTGATATAATCTGTTAGGTTATTACTATTGAGAATAATAGAATCAGTAACATTGTTTGTAGAATTAAAAGCGATCGGATTTATGTCATCCAATTGTTTTGTATTATTATTCAAGATTTGCCAACCTGCCCAAGAAACATTAGTTGTGTCATTAATAAATGCTCGAACAGTAATATTTATGGAAAAAATATTTGAGTAATTTAAAACATGCTTGCTTAAATTGACAGCGTAGGCCCATAAAATACCACTAGAGCCATTTGCATAGGTTTGGTAAAAAGAATCATTAAGAATATATGTTCCGTTAATATTATTTACGGATGTGGCATCTAAAGTAATACCGCTGATAGTAGCATTTTCATCACTTGTTAAATTTTGTTCCTCTTGATCAGGAATCATTTCAATGTATTCTGGACCAGCATGAAAATTCAATTCGGTATCATACCAAAGTGTGACATTATTTACTCCTGATTTATCAGTAACTGTCACAGTGACATTTGCCGTTTCATTAACAATCCAAGTTAATGTGTCAGTTGAATTAAAAGGGGTACTATTAAATTTCCAATAGGTAATATTAGGTGGGGTAGAATCTAAAATTTTAATATCATCAATAGGGGAATTATTTCGGTTTTGATTTAAATTTAGCCCGGAAATTAAATTAAAATTATTAAATCGAACCGTAGTTAATATGTAAAAACTCCCGAGTATAAGAAATACTAAAAAGAATGCTTTTGGTAGTATTTTAGTCACTTTTATCATTCCGGGAGTTAAAATTTTTTCGATTGATAATATTAAACTTATTTTTACAGATTTTACTCATAAAACATTTTATAATATTTCCTATTTTCAAGTTCATGTAAAATCTTAAAAGATGTTTGGTACAAAACGATTAGAAAAGATTAATCTATATCTTCATCAGGGGCACTAACAAAGGCAACTAAGAACACTAATAGAAAAATAATTCCTGTTGCTAACATTATTATTGTCATAAGTTCAATTGGTGTGGTTTTTAAGCCACCGATTAAAGTTGGGTACATTCGGAATGCTTCTAATCCTAAAAAGAGAATCATAACAAAATAACCAAAAAAAGGTCTTTTATCGTCACCGCGACCAAGACCTTTGAAGAAACAAATAAGCATTACAAGAGTCCCAATTATTAGACAAGTCCAATTTATAATAGTCATGACCAATTTCAAAGTTGTTGCCGTTTGAGGTAAGGAGTAAATCCAAATAGTAAAAAAAGTAACGAATAGAATTAATTCTAACACTTTAATTTCATTTTCGGGAACTTCAGTCATTGCCATCCCACTAAAAGATTCTTTTTCGAACTCTGCAGCACCAGCATATATCATCCAAAAAAGAGATCCAATAGCTAAAGCATTTGCAATGATTACGGAAAATTCATAAAAAAATGGAAGGAATTTGTTCCAAATTTCCATAACTTGATTAAAAATAATAACATATTTAGTAACAAATTCAAAAAGAATTAGAATTGGTAATAATAGCAATAATCCAAAAATAATTAATGAGTAAAATACTAAAAATACTTTACTTCGGTCCCATGCAAACTCAGAATTTCTAATAATAGCCCACGCAAAACTTGCAAATGCAATAATGACAAAAAAAGGTGTAACATATGGGATAATGAATATCAATATTGTGAAAATTCCATTGAATCCATAAAATATCATCCAACGAATTGGAATAACACTTGTAGTTTTTCTAATTTCTGAAAAGGAGTTTGCAAATTTATTCTTATAAGCCAGTATAAACATCCACCATACTATAATGAAAAAAATTGGGGTTATTATTGTTCGAATAAATGTTTCAACATCTTTACCGAAATAATACTCAATTATATAATAAGTAAAAGGATTGAATGGATCTTGATTTATTAGACCCATTAAAAGGAAGAAATAAACTGGAGTAAGTATAAAAATTATAACAACAGAAAGACGAGTAAGATCTATTCCTTTCCATTCTGGCATATTTATCTCCTTTTTTGAATTATGCTATAATCATAAATTTTTCAATGTATTAATTTAAAATTTGTATTTTAAATTTATTTTACTTATAATTTGTAATGCTTTTGAACACTGTCTTTAAATCTTTTTGCTGTTAAACTACAAGCTTTTGGGAATGGTTCTGGGTAATTCAACCAAGCATAAATTATCTCTCTTCCATTAGCTGGGAGAGGTATAATATTATTATATTCATTAAAAAGTTTTAAAACTGGATAGTTACCTCGTTGTGCTCCAAAACCTGGCAAGAGAATAAAATATTTTTTATTTTTTGGAAATTTTTCTAATATATCTTTCATTATTTTATTTTTTACTGTAGCACCAATGACAAATCCATCAATTCCCCAAATAATACCATCATCAATAATTTTTTGATATAATTTTCTCCCATCATGTAATTCAATATTAAAATAATCATCTGATCCTTTATGGGACATAAAAGCTAAGGAAATTACAGTCATTTTATATTTTTCAGCATCTTCTAGAATATTTTTAACTCCTTCTTCATATCCTATTATTTGGTGGATTGTAATGCCTTCGAAACCCATTTTATTAAGGTTATATAGCGCATGTTTATTGGATGATCCAATATCTCCAAGTTTATAATCAACCCAAGGGATACAACCTTTTTCTTTGATTACTTCTATAAGAGATTTTATTCTGTCTTCTGAAACATCAGCAATGAATTGATAATTAACCTTAATTATAGCAAAATATTCAGCTGTGGCTTCAATTACTTTTTTTAGAAAAGATCCTCGGTTTTCTCCTGGAGGAAATGGAAATTTATTAGGAAGAAAGTCTTTTCGGCGAATATCTAAATTAAGGACCAAATTAGTCCTTTTTTTTATTATAGTTTTATACATTATGAAGAAAATGTTTACTATTCTATTTATTATTTTTTATTTATTGAGGGATAATATTAATTAAAACGCAGCTTAAATTAAATTAAAGGTCTATCTAATTGCCAATTCCTCCTTATATTTAATAAGAAGTGAAAAATTTTAGGATAGATTTTTATTTTTTAGAGATAAATATGTTGTTTATTATATTAGATAAATTTAGGCGAAATTAAAATGGCGAAAGAAATAAGGGTTGCAATAAGCGGTCTTGGTAACTGTGCTGCTAGTTTGATTCAAGGTGTTTATTATTATCAGAACGCACCCGAAGATGAGGAAATTCCTGGTTTGATGCATGTAAATTTTGGTGGTTATCATGTTAACAGTATTAAATTTGTTGCTGCATTTGAAGTAAATAAATTGAAAATTGGACAAGATTTGAGTGAGGCAATAAATGCCGACCCTAATTGTACAGCTAAATTTTTTGAAGTTCCTGAACAAGGGATTACCGTGTTACCAGGACCCATTAGTGATGGTGTAGCATCCCATATGGTTGAACCTTTTCATTGTTATGACCCTAAAGAGACTGAACCTGTTGATCTTGTAGAAGCTCTTCATGCTGCTAAAGCTGATATGTTAGTAAATTATTTACCAGTAGGTAGTCATGAGGGGACAAAAACATATGCCCAAGCAGCATTAGACGCAGGAGTTGCCTATGTAAACTGCATTCCAGAATTTATTGCATCAGATCCGACATGGAGTAAGAAATATGAAGATGCTGGATTACCAGTCGCTGGCGATGATATTAAATCTCAAGTTGGAGCTACCATAGTTCATAGAACTTTAGCTGATCTACTTGTAAAGCGTGGTGTTAGATTAGAAGAGACTTATCAATTAAATATTGGTGGTAATACTGATTTTTTGAACATGACTGAAGAAGCTAGGCTTATTTCAAAACGTGTAAGTAAAACAAAAGCGGTTACAAGTCTAGTTCCTTATGATGTACCAGTGAGAATTGGTCCTTCAGATTATGTTGAATTTCTTGGGGATAAAAAAATCTGTTATATCCATATGAAGGGAAGAAAATTTGGAGACCAACCCATAACTCTGAATGTAAAATTATCAGTCGAAGATTCGCCTAATTCCGCTGGTGTTGTTATTGATGCCGTTAGAGCCGTAAAATTGGCACTGGACAGAAAGATTGGTGGAGCTTTACTAGGAATTTCATCATATTCATTCAAACATCCCCCAGTTCAAGTTCCTGATAGTGAAGCTTATCAATGGGTTGAAGATTTCATCCAAGGTAAACGAGAAAGATAACTACAAGTAAAAAAATTAAGATAAAATGATACAAATAGCTGCTTGCTCTGATATTCATTCTCCAAAATATATAAAGGAATTTGAGAATTCCTTAAAACAAATCAAAAAAAAAATTGATCTCTTTTTATTTGCGGGGGATTTAATTTTAAAGGGAAAATATGAAGAAATTAATAAGTTAATAGTTATTTTAGACAAATACGAAATAACAAATATTTATTCAATTTTTGGCAATGAAGAATATACTCCTCTTTATGAAAAGATTTTTGAATTAGCTGCTAACAAAATTACATTTTTAAAAGATCAAATTAAAATTTTAAAAATAAAAACAAAAACTGTTGGAATAATTGGCACAAAAGGTTCGTTAGATAGACCAACTTTTTGGCAAGCAAAAAATATCCCTGATATTTCTAAGACTTATACTGAAAGAATTAAAAAAATAGAAGGGCTCTTAAAAAACTTAAAAGCAGATTTTAAAATATTTGTCACACATTACGCTCCTACTTACCTAACTTTAATCGGTGAGAAAAAATCTGCATTTCCCTCAATTGGATCTAAACGATTTGAACCTATTTTAAAAAAATTTCCACCAGATATAGTTATACATGGTCATTCTCATATGGGGAGAAAATTTGCATATCTGGGTTCAATCCCTGTTTATAATGTGGCATTTCCCCTTAGGAAAGCAATAACTTTCATCAAATTGCCAATAAAAGGCTCGTTATTAAGTTATTTCTAACTAATTTTGAAACATTCTTCTTTCAATTAATTTTTGTCCTACGTATCTAAATAAATCTGTTACATTATCTCCTGTTTTAGCTGAAGTTTCAAAATAATCAAAGCCTAATTCATCTGCTTTTTGTTTTCCTTCTTCTGGAGTAATATTTCTTTCTTTTTGTAAATCTTTTTTATTCCCAACTAGTAAAAAAACACCATTTTTATTTCCATATTGGTGTATTTCATCTAACCAGTTGTCAACTTTTTGAAACGAATTTCTATCTGAAAGATCAAATAAGATTAAGAAGGATTGAGTATTTGGATAATACACCTTACGAAGACTTTTGAAAGACGCTTGTCCTGAGACATCCCATGCAGTAAATGAAAAATTTGTATTAGAATTATATTCATAAGTGTATCTTTTTATATCCACACCTAAAGTAGGTTTATACTTCGATTCAAATCTATCTTCAACAAATCTATTTAATAAGCAGGTCTTTCCTACTCCAGAATTTCCTACAATTACTGTTTTATAGAGAAATTTCTTTTTATGCTTAGATTCTTCTTTTATTTCATCCTTTGATAACATAGGAATTTGAAATTTACTCCAGTCTTCGGGATTGAATTCTGTATCCATGGTATCCGAAAAATTTTGAAAACCATCAATATCTCCATCCCATTTTTCAAGATTTCCATACTTTTCTATAAATTTGTTTCCAACTGAACTCATATATTCTTTCATCTGACTAATTTCATCCGAACGCTCACAACCAGCCACGATTAAAATAGCTCCAAAGTTCATGTAAATAAATTTTGCATCTTTTAAAGTAATGCTGTCAATTTCACCCTTTCCACTTTCTTTAGCAAATGTATCAAGCGCAATAAAAAATCCTGAAATTAAATCTTCTCCCATTTGCATTGTGGATTTTCCAAAATTTTTATGGAATAAATTTTCCCCGCTATTTTTAATGATCCATATATGGTTAATCATATCATTGTCCCTTCTTATTGAATAAAAGCTGGAGCTTTTTATGTCAGAATTTGAATTTTATTGGTAATTTAAGTAAATTAATTCACATAATATCATTTTATTTAAAAAACTATTGTGGGAAAACCAGAATAAAATATGAAAAATTTTGTGAGATTCTTAAACATTTAATAAAATCATTGAAAATTTTAAATAGACCAGTTAGAAATCTCAAAAATTGATTAAAATCTTTGAGAATTTCGAAAAAAAAAGTCTAATATTGCTAATAATTCTATTTAAAAAATTACACTTATCTTCTTTTTAAATAAATCAATTTGTAATTAAGGCATAAAATACAAGGTAAAAAATAAATTAAATCTTAATTTATTGAAGTATGGTTAATTTTATGCATGGAATTCAAAAATCAGAAAAAAAAATGTAGAAAAATATTTTAGTGATGAAAAGTCTATTTCGTATTTAGAGGAATAAGAAATAAAAAATTTTTAATTTTGCAGAATGCACTAACAAATCTTTACTTATTAATATAAATTTTAAAAAAATATTAATTAAAGAAAAAATATCGTTCATATTATTAAAAATCATTTTACATAGGTGTTAAAATGAAGGAAGAACCAAGCGAAAATTTGATACAATCAACTTCAGAAGAGACTTTAAAATCTTATGGGTTAGATGTGAATAGTATTGATATATATTTCAATATTACAGGAAGAGGACCTGTTACTGTAGGAGAAATTAAGTTATTAACTGGAATGACGGATGAAGCAATTCAAAAAATTGTAGACAAACTGCTTGAGAAAGGACTTGTTAGAGGCATTCCCTCTGCCATCCCCAGATATGAAGCATTGCCTCCATATATGGTTTTATTACAACAATTAAGTGATTTTCAAGATTTCGTAAGAAATCTTCAATCAGGTTCATCTAGTTCATTAGGGTTGCAATTAAAAAAAGTTCAAGAAAGTATTGATAAAGTTAAACAATTAAAGGATTTTCAAAACTCTTTAAATGAAGTTAGAGAAGGTGTCCCAAAATCTATAGATGAACAATTAAAGAAATTTGAAGATCAAGTTCGAGAATTTACCCATTTGGAAAAAATTCGAACTTTCATTCATCAAACCGAATCTGACATGACAAAAACATTAGAAGAACAATTTAGTGCTTTTGAACAAAAATCTGACACACAAATTATCAAACGGTTTAATGATTTTGAAAATTTCTTGAAGGAAATAAAATTAAAATTTATGCAAGATTTACAGGTTCAATTTGGTAACTTTATGGGGCAATTTGGTAGATTAATGGATAGTTTCATGAGCTTTTCTCAATTTATTGTTAATACTAGTGAGATGACACCTGATCTATTACGAAAAGAGTTTAAGAAATTTGAAGAACAAGTTCAAGATTTAAAATCAAAAATTGCCCTTGAATTTGAAAATCGATTCAAAATGAAAGCTTTTAAGCAATTTATAGAAAATTTTGTTCAAGATATTGTAATTAAAGAATTCAACTCCCTTCGTGAAAGTTTTCAAGATGATGTAATTAAAGTAACTGCTACTACTTTTTCAAAACTTGAAGAAGAATCTGAAAATATTTCAGGAAGTATGATTACAGAAATTGAAAATTTAAAATCATTATTTAGTGAAAAAATTGTGCAAGGTGTAGAGAGTAACGTTAGCAATATAGAAAGTCAAATGAAAAATATATCCAATGATGTGAAAACTCAACTCTCAAACATCGAGGAAATTTTTAGAAATGAAATCATTAATAAATTAAAAGAAAATATGCAAGAAGCTAAGAGAAAAATAGATGGTGCAACTGAAAACATTACAGAAGATCTTAAAATTTGGTTAACAGAAAGTTTTGGTAAAAAAATCCGCGAAAATTTAATACAAACTCTTAGTAACCTTGATAATCAATTATCCACATCTTCTAGTGATATTTTAAATATTTTTACTAATTTAGAGACTATTTTTAGAGATAATATAATAAAATCGCTTCAAGAAGTTTTGCAGTCAATTGAAAAAAGAATTGAGCTTTCTGAGACAACTATGAAAGATTTTTGGAAAATTGCTAAGGAAAAAGCTGTCTTTAAATTTAAAGATATCTGGTTTGTTCGTGGTAGAGAAAGCATGATTGCTCAAATAAATGAGTTCATGAGCCACGCAAAGGCTAGAATTCTAATTGTTGCTCCAAATTTAGAAGATGTTGATCTTAGTTCTTTTAAGAATTTATCAACCCATGTAAATGTTCGTATAGCTACTAAAATTGATTTAAGTAATCCCGAATGTAGAGATACTTTAAAAGAACTCCAAAAGTTTTCAAATGTTGAATTCAGAAATTATTTTAAAAAAGATCTTTGGGGAGCAGTAAAAGATGGTGAAGAAATTGTTATAGGAATAGTATCTGAGCAAGAAGTTGCTGGTATGGCCTCTATTTTAATAGATCATGTCCGAATGTTATTAAATCCTCTCGAAAGTGCTTGGTTAATCGGAAAAAAACAATTACAGTAAAGCTGATTCTAATTAGAAGGTTCTGTTAAAAATTATATCTTTTTAAACTCAACTATAATTTTTCTCTAATAATTCAAAGTGTTTTATTGCAAGTGGTCTTTCTATTTTTCGAAGTCTAAGCAAGTTCCGGAGATTTTCAAGCAAATAACTTGGAAAAAATGTATGAAACCTTATATCACTTGTTAATAATGTCCAATTTTTTAATTTATGGTCTTTAAACTCGGCAATAATATTCAATCTTAATAAACTTTGGTAAACCTCTTCAATCTCCTCTTCGTCGAAATCTGAATGTTTTGAGATGTCCTCAGAAAGAATTGGTTGCTTTCGCATTATAGATATAAGATCATAATAAATTGGGTTTGTAATTATTTCGGCTAATCTTTCGATATCTTTTGCAGATGGTGTATATAACTGGAAATATTCTAAAAGATGTTGTATGAAATCATTAGCTAATACAGAAGAAAATTTCTTTGATTGAACCTGCGAGATAATGTTATATGGTGGAAGTCGAGTCCCATAAAAATCACGAATCAGGAAGATGTTTTCCACTTTACCTTCTTTGATGAAATCCCTAATTATTAGGTTGCCTCTTATTAAATGGGATAACAAATTATCCAAATTAGAAACAGTCTCTCCAAGTTCTTTTTCTAGTCTATCTTTTAAGTCCTTAATTGTTAATGGACCTTCCTTAAGGATTTCAAAAAGTTTATTCAATTTATAATCTTTGAGAATAAATGCATAAATTTGTTCCTGAGTTAGTTTACTGGATTTAACTATATATACGAAAGTTTTTGACAAAAGACCTTTAAATTTCTCTGTTCCAACATTTGAAATAATATTATTTACTGATTCTAATAGTGGATCCTCAAACCAATTTGAATCTTCATCTATATCTAATAAAATAGCAATAGCATATTGTGTCTGGACATCAATTCCTGTAAAATAACTCAAAACGTTGTCTGCACCTGATAATTTAATGGATAATAACCCTGGTCTTCCTTCTCCCATTGCATGTGATGTATAGATTCTCATGATTTCATCTTGTTCAATTTTAAGATCTTCAGGATATTTTGATTCTAATAAAACTCCTTCTTTATCATCCCATTTTATCACAGCTATACCCTTAGGGATTTTAATCACTTCCAAATTTTTATTAACTTATTTCTTTTTACCTGATTTTTTTACCACTTTAATTCCTAAATCTTTTTTCTTTCCAGTTAAAGGTACTAAGATTTCATTCTGGAATTTTTCAAAATCTTTTTCGATTAAACCAGAAATTATATCTGTTCTAGAACCGACATCAAAAGGTTTTATGGACTTTTTCTTTTTTATATTTTTAATTGCCTTTCGCATTCTTCTTACTATCACTGGATACCTAAAATGTCGATACCAAGCCATATATACAGATAATGCTGCAATTGCGGCAATCATGGGAATTATTATCATTGCAAGTAATGGTCTAATATCTTCTTGTGGGAAAATAGGAGGAGGTATTTTTTCCTTTGTTGGTGGTGGAAGTGGTGGAAATTGAGCATTAACATCGATTTCTATTTCTTGATATTGATAGTCATCTTTAAATGCTCTAATCGTGATTTTATAGAGTCCCTCTGATGCCGGAGCAGTTAATGTAATTTCGTATGATCCGTTTCCTATTTCATTTAAATCTCCTTCTCCCCTTGGCCAAGAGTATGTTACTGTAGCGTTTTCTATATATTCTGCCCAGAGCGATACATTATATATCACATTAATTGTGAAATTACTACTTGGTATAATATTATATGTATAGTTAGCTGCTGTCAGATTAGTAGGTACCCTTAATATTTGTAAAGTAAATATATCACCCAATATCTCATATCCTTTATCTGAACCATTAGCTTTTATAATAATGTAATAAAGTCCAACTCCGAGTCCGCTTGTATTTAAAGTCGCATTATATAATTCTGAAGTTACATCATAATTAAAATTACCCGCACCTATTATACTTTCACTGTATGTTATATTTGCATTTGGAATTGGGTTACCATTACGTGTGTCACTATAATTTAATATTAAAGTAATATTTTGCCCTAAATATGTTTGTACATTACCATCAGGTGGAAATAATCCAAGAGTTGCATCCATATCTTCAACAAAAATACTAATAGGGGTTGTTGCATTTGCATAATTTGATTTACTTGCAGTGACATAGACCAAAAATGTTCCTACACCGCCAAAATAAGAAGTGTTTAAAGTAAGATTATAAGTTCCTAAAGGTGATATTTCAATAAAAGAATAATTACTCAAGGGCCAGTATAGAGCACCAAAATCATCGCTAACTGTGATAGTTGCTCCAGAGATCAATGTAATGTTATCTGTATCCCCATATTCTAGCTGAATTGTAACATTAGATCTAAAATTAACAGAATCTGGCTGAATATACGTAAGATTGGTATATATATTGCGAATTATTACAGAGATAAAAATTTCTTTTGCTTCATACTTCAACTTACTTGAATTAATTTTTAATGTATAGGTTTCAATCATTTTAGCTGTCGTATTTAAGATTATTTGGTAATGTCCACCACCAATCTCTAAGATTGTATAGTAATTCAAATCCCAATCACATTTTACAGTTGCACCCGAGATCCCAAGTATAAGTGATTCATTATAATAAACATCTATGGTAAAATTTCTTCCCCAAGGAACGAAAACTCCACCTATTTGAGGAGAGGTGAGCGTTGTACTTCTATCGCCAACAAAAATACTAATGGGAGTTGTAGCATTTGCATAATTTAATTTATATGCGGTGACATAGATCACGTACGTTCCTCCACTACCAAAAATGGAAGTATTAAACGTAAGGTTATAAGTTCCAGATGGGGAAATCTCTTGGTAAGAAAAATTACTAACAGACCAATATTGAGCACCAACTTGAGAACTTACTACAATATTTGCACTAGAAATTAAGGTACCATTATCAATATCTCCATACTCAAGTTGAATTGTAACATTTCTATCTATTCCAACGGGACTGGGCTGAATGTAAGTTAAATTTGTATATATATTGCGGATATTTATTGAGATAAAAATTTCTCTTGTTTCATATTTCGGCTTACTTGCATTAATTTTCAACGTATAAGTCCCAATCGTTTTTATTGTTGTATTTAAAG
>JABXJV010000474.1 GCA_013375355.1 Candidatus Helarchaeota archaeon | reverse complement strand
TACCCGAGATCTCAATCGACCTACCCAGGAGTCAAACGAAGCGGGCAGCTTCTCCTCTTATATTTGGTCTTTCTCCGGACGGGGTTTACCATGCCATCTCTGTCACCAGAGATGCGGTGAGCTCTTACCTCGCCTTTTCACCCTTACCCCGATTAAATCGGGGCGGTATGTTTTCTGTGACACTTTCCTTCTTCTCACGAAGACTGGGTGTTACCCAGCGTCCTGCCCTGTAGAGTTCGGACTTTCCTCATCCGCCTTCAAGCGAACGCGATTGCCTGGACTGCTTCAAATCTATCAGGGACTGCCGTCGTCTTTCCAGACAAGTATTCTACCGCATACTTCGCAGGTAATCACCCTGTCCATCTTTCTTATTTCTACAAGTTTCTGTGGTGGAATTGTGTTGTAACACCCCCCGCAAGCATTTCTGGAAATTGGTGCCACGGCAATTCCGTTTTTATGATACTTGTGAATCCGATTGTAGCTGTTAAGTATATGTCTATTTAGTCTAATAATAATTTTTTCTCGCTCGTGAAGTAGCAGATTCTCCTTTTCTTGATTTGTTTTAATAAGTTTTTTAAGTTCAGAATCATTTTCTTTGAGTTCCTTTTTCAATTTGGTAAGTTCCTTCTTTTTAGTCTCGATTTCTTTGGCAGTATCCTCTTCGAAGGAGAACAGTTCCAGGATTCTATCTTCATTGTCTTCGATATTCTTTTTTTCAGTTTCGATTTCGGTTGTTAATGCATCATATTCTCTATTAGTAGTAACATCATAGAGTTGGTTTTGTAATTTTTTTAGTTTTTCACTGGAAAGATTGACAAGTCCCTCGAGATTTCTGCGTTCCAACTGGGCATTCTTGAGTGCTTCTTCCTTTTCTGAAATATATTTTACCAGGGAATTAACCTCTTCAGTCAGGTTATTAACTATCTCAGGTAAATCTCCTTTAGTAATTTCAAGGTCGTGCAATTGGGAATCTACTAATTGAAGTTGAACAAGTTTTTCCAAATTTTCTTTCACATCACCTCCTGTTAAAAAAAAAGTGCACTCGAAAAGTGCACTTTTAAATTTTTAAAATATTTGTATGTGAAAAAAGAATAAGATACTTATGGGTATTAGAAACCTTTTCATGTTTTTATGATATTATAAATTTTTAAATTTAATAAACTAAATATTAAGATTATATTTTTATAATTGATGTTCATAATAAAATATCTTTATATTTTTAGCTTAATAATTTAATTATTTTTTATTCATTTTTCAAGAAAAAAATCATTTTATTATATTTTTATTGTTTTACTTGTCATAACATACGAAAAATCAATTATTTAAAATTATTTAAATTTTATGGTTTTATAAAACATTAATTATACAATTTTGCAAATCTTTTAAATGATCGGTCGTATGTTCTTTCTATTGAATCAGGAAAGCAGCATGCTGGAAGTTCATTCATTCTCAGGTGATATTGAATACAAGAACAACAATTGCCTTTTCTTGAACATCCCGGATAAGAGCAATTGCAGAAATCCATGTTGTCTTTGTAATTTTCGCATTGAATCGACATATTTTACCTCCTGATTTTGCCAAAAGTTTTGATTAATTGCTGGATTTTTTGCTTATATAATATTCATTAACGGAATTTTTGATAGTATTGCTCAATGCTAATAATGCAATTAAATTTGGGATAGCCATAAGGCCATTAAAAACAACTCCAATATCCCAGACTATTGGTAGGTTTGCTTCCTGAAGTATAGAGCCAATAAAGCACAGAATTAGGTATGCGATTTTATATCCTTTAGTAATCCTGATACCGAATAGATACTCAAGACATTGTTCTCCAATATAATACCATCCAATGATAGTTGAGAATCCGAAAAGGAATGAACTTAAAGGCACAATGAGTCCTCCGAAATAAGGTAAAGCTGAGTTAAATGCGTTTGTGGTTAAGGCGGTGCTTGTTAAAGTTAAGCCGGTTTCAGGATCGATTTTCATGTATGCTCCCGTTATTATAATTGTCAATGCTGTCATAGTGCATACTAAGATGGTATCGATGAATGGACCAATCATTGCTATCATACCTTGATTAATTGGGCTTTTGGTTTTTGCTGCACCATGAACAATAGCGGCACTCCCCATACCAGATTCGTTTGATAAAAGCCCTCTGCTGACTCCGTAACTGACTGCCTCTTTTACCGTGTGTCCCAAATAACCTCCGATAGCTGCCTGGTATGAAAAAGAACTCTTAACTATGAAAATCAGTGCAGAATGAACCTTATCTATATTTATTAGAAGTATAATTAGAGCGCTTGAAACATATAAAATAAGCATAAATGGAATTAAAAGTTCGGCAACAGCACCTATTCTTTTGATACCTCCTAATATTACCATTCCTGCAAGGATGGTAACTAACCCTCCACTGACCCAGAATGGGATATTGAATTGGGATTTGAATGCTAAGGCGATGGAGTTTGATTGTATCATATTTCCTGTTCCTAAAAGCGCAGTCCAGGCTCCGCATATTGCAAACATTATACTTAAGGGGATTGCAAATTTTTTCAGTAATACTTTGTTTTTTAAACCATTTTTTATATAATACATAGGACCGCCTGCCATTGAACCGTCTTCGTGAGTTTGTCTGTATTTTAATGATAAAAATACTTCAGAGAATTTGGTAGCCATACCCACCATTCCGGTTGCCCACATCCATAATATGCCCCCAGGTCCCCCCAAGGCAATAGTAGTTGCTACACCTGCGATATTTCCATTACCAATAGTTCCAGAGAGGGTTGCTGCAAGTGCCTGAAATGGTGTTATATCTCCAGTCACATCCTTTGTCCGGTCTTTCCTTAATGCACCTCGAGAAATTAATTTCACTCCAGTTTTAAATTCTCTTATCTGGAGACATTTGGCAACAATAGTAAGAAATAGACCAGTTCCGAGCAGAAATAAAATCATGTAAATGTTATAGAAATTTACAGCAAGAAAGTTTGTAAAATTTTGAATCCACTCCATAATTCCTGTTTACGATTTTTGTGAATTAAACAATATAAGATTTATATTTTAAAATTTTTTTATATTAATAAAATTTTACGAGATTGTCAATTAAAATAGTGCGGATAAAGATAAAAGATGATATATGATACGCTTTTAAGATGGAGATATAATATTTGAGTATCTTTTTTATTTTCGGAATTTTTTGAAAAAGTGATATAAAGAACTTTTTTGATGCAGAGTAATAAATTAGAAATAATTTTAAGTTATATTTTAAGATTTATATGCCCATTATCATTAGACTTCTCAATATCTTCTGTTACTTCTTTCATAATTTCGGCATATTCTTTTTTATTCCTTCTTCTTTTTTCATTAAATTTCTTTTTATAATTATTAAAATCGGATAATACTGGATTAACCCGATTAAAGCCAAGAGATTCCGAAGAATCGTACATTTTTTTCACCCCCAATCATTAATCTTTTCAATTTTTCCTCCATTTTAATATCGGAAAATATTGTTAACATCTTTAATTTAAAAGAGTTAATTGGATTATAAAACTTGGAAGAAATTTAGTTGTGAAGGGGGAGAATAAATTAATAGAGAGAATAGTATTGATTGAGATTCCTTTAAAACTTTCCTTTTCCAGTAATTAATATGTAAAGAGTGGTAATTAATATATATAACTCTAACTTTAATGAAATGTTTTTAATGTAGTGGAAATCATATTCGAGTTTTTTGATTACATCTTCAATATTCGAGTCATATTTATGTTTAATTTGAGCCAGCCCGGTTATTCCAGGAAGGATTCTGTATCTTTGGAAATAGAATGGGATAATTTTTTCAAGTTTCTCAGCGAAGTAGGGTCTTTCTGGTCTTGGTCCTATTATGCTCATATTCCCTTTTAAAACATTGATAAGCTGAGGGATTTCATCGATACCGAATTTTCTTATAATGCTTCCAATCCTTGTGATTCTGAGGTCATTTTCAATTGCCCATACTGGTCCTGTATATTTTTCGACATTATCTATCATTGAGCGGAATTTGTATAAGTCGAATTCTTTTCTGTTTTTCCCAATCCTTTTCTGTTTATAAATGGCTGGTCCAGGTGATTCAACCTTGATTAAGATAAATACTAATATCCATAAAGGAAGAAAGAAAATTAATATGAATAGAGAAAATAAAATGTCGAATATCCTTTTAAATTTGAAGAACAAAGAGTTGGCATTTTCTGAAAATATCTCAATTACAGGTATGGTTAATGTCTTTTTAATAAATATCTCATCAATATCTGATATTACAGACTTTATTTTTGTTTCTTCAAAGATATTCTTATTTGAATCGAAAGTAGTATTATAACTCATTTTCTTAAATAATAGAATTTTCCTGTTTATGAATAACTTTTTATAAGGAGGCTTGTTTTAATATAATAAAAAATTATTTTAAAAATCAAATAATATTTGAAATATATTTTATAATATACTCTTTTTGCATTTTTGATTTTAAAAAATGTATAAAATATAAAAACTTGGATAATATTTTAGTATTTTTTTCAAAAGCATATATTTTATTTTTTAATGACTTATAAATGTAATGAATTTTTTATGTTTTAAAATGTGTTTATTAATGTGTGAACAGAATTCCTTGTTTATGTTTATATTTTTTATTAATTTTAATTGTGAGATTTTAAATGTTTAAAATGTAATAAATTATATAAATTTATGATGTTAGATAATTTAAAAAGGAATAATATAAGAGACTTAATAATAAGTGTGCTCCCTTATGTCAGCAAGCCATCCAGATATATCGGTGGTGAGATAAATTCTGTAAAAAAAAGATTTGAAGATGTTAAGGTGAAAATTGCACTTGCATTTCCAGATACTTATGAGATTGGGATGTCATATTTTGGATTTCAAATCCTTTATAATATCTTAAATAGAGAAAAAGATATTCTTGCCGAGAGGGTTTATGCTCCGTGGGTTGATATGATTGAGATTATGGAAAAATACAGGATACCATTATTTTCACTTGAATCAAAAACTCCTGTAAAGAATTTCGATATAATTGGATTTACTCTTCAATATGAACTTCACTATACAACTATTTTAAAAATGCTTGAGTTATCCGATTTAAAAGTGAGAAGGAGTGAAAGAGGTTTATCAGACCCTATAATAATTGGAGGAGGTCCCTGTGCTTTCAATCCTGAACTTATGGCGGAATTTATTGATGTATTTTTGATAGGAGATGGTGAAGAGGTTTTGAAATCGATTGCTGAGTTTGTCGGAGAAAAGAAATTGAACAATTTTTCAAAGAGAGAGATTCTGAAAGAATTAACGAATTTTAAGGGTGTTTATGTTCCAGAATTTTATAATAGAATTCATGATAACAAAGGCAATTTTAAAATTTTACCTTCGGAGGATAACATTCCTGCTGAAATAGAAGCAATTACGGTAAAAGATTTAAAGAGAGAGTATCTTCCTAAAAAACCAATACTCCCATCGATGAAAATAATTCAGGATGGGGGAACAATAGAGATAATGAGGGGCTGCACAAGGGGATGCAGGTTTTGCAGTGCCGGTTATGTTTATAGACCTTCCAGAGAAAGAGAGATTAATGATGTTATTAAATATGCTTTTGATATAACAAAAAGATGTGGATATGAAGAGGTTTCACTTCTTTCTTTGTCTGCAAGTGATTATACACATCTGAAAGATTTTATGGTAATAATGATGGATAAAATTTCTGAATTTAATGTATCTTTTTCTTTTCCTTCATTAAGGGCAGACTCTTTCACTGAAGAGATGGCTGAATTTGCAAAAAATGTCAGGAAATCGGGACTTACACTTGCAGTTGAAGCAGCAACAGAAAGATTAAGAAGAGTGATAAATAAGAAAATTGATGAGGAAGGTCTTATAAATTCTGTGATAACAGCATTCAAGAATGGGTGGATGTTGATAAAACTTTATTTTATGATTGGTCTTCCGACAGAGATAGATGAGGATGTAATTGAAATTGGAAATCTTGCCGAAAAGATAATAAAATTAGGAAAACCTTATGGAAGAGTAAGTATAAATCTTTCTGTTTCTCCTTTTGTTCCAAAGCCTTTTACACCATTTCAGTGG
>JABXJV010000473.1 GCA_013375355.1 Candidatus Helarchaeota archaeon | reverse complement strand
TTAATACCTGCAATTTTTATAAGTTCTCAAATATCATTATTCTATTGAGTCTTATTCTTGAGAAATCGAAAATGATTGCAAAAACCTTGATTTTCTATAGAAAACGTAAGAAAATAACCAAAAAGTAATCCTGCTATTAAACCAAATAGATGAGGACAAAAAATAATAATTGGGGCTAAAGATAAATATAAATTAATGTTATCAATTTGCATAAATTGGAAAGAACAATAAAATTAAATTATAAACTTGTTATGAACTCAAAAATTAAAATTAATGATTATATTACAGTTTCTTCAGAACGGAATAAAATATCAATTTATATCCAAGGAGAAAGATTTCAAGAATTTGAATATTCTTTCATAAAAAAAATATTAAAAACAAGTAAAAGTCAATTAGAGAAAACTAACACTCAAGGTAAATATGTTAAAAATAAATTTAAAAAAGATTCAAATGATGCTTGTTTCAACAATTTTGTTAATATTTTAAAATTGTGGATTCGGAATAATTATGATACAGATATCCTACTATATGATATATCATTTCCTCTACTGAGAAAATTAGTTGAAGTTGGAGATTCCCTTGCAAAAAATGTATTTATTAATGAAATTTTAAAAAATCTGTGGAGTGGTGATCCATTAGTTGTAAAATATCTTTTTAACGAAAAGTATGATGATTATGTAGCTCTGGATAACTACAGAAGAGATATTCATACACCAAAAATTAAAGAAATAAAACTCACTATTTTTATTTGTTTTATAAATATTTTAATTTACATTCTTTTCACTGAGATATATCATATAGGAGATCTTTTTTTTTTTGATTTACAGAAAATTTTAAATAAATTTGAAGTATGGAGAATATTTACTGCAATCTTTATACATGCAGAAAGATTTTCTTTATTCATTAACACCCTTTTTTTGTGTTGTGTAGGTTCCTATTTTGAGGCTAATAATGTTCTTTCTAAACGTGTATACCTTATAGTATACATTATTTCTGGTGTGATGGGTAATATAGTATACATGTTGATATCTTCTCAATTACATGCTTCTATATTTATCAGCTGGTGCCTCAGGAGCAATATTTGGATTAGTTGGAGCATTTATCATTATTTTACTAATAAAGAGAAAACATAATTGGTTAATAATATACATTGCTATTTTCATATTTTTCTATGTCTATACCATCGATCCCAGAATTAATTATATATCTCATCTATTTGGATTTATTACTGGATTGATAAGTTATTTATTTTGCGTATTCATTTATCAACGTAGAATCGCTTCTGACAGGAATAATATGTCTTATTTTTGGAGTAAACACGAATATAATATAAGAAAAGAAAGATAGCAATATTTATGACAGAAAGCATCTATTATAGGCTGATAATCTCCTTTTCTTCTTTTTTTCACCTAGAGAAAGCGTCGAATTATTATTAAATTATATAAGTTTATTCACTAAATTAATAATAAAGATCCAAGAAAGTAAAAGAGTAGAGTATTTACATAAAGGATATATTATGTGAAAATTAATCTAATCAATTACTTTTGAACAAATTAAATAAGGGAAATGCCAAGCTGAAGGGATTAAATCGAGAGTTTTTTGAATTATTTCATTCATAGATTTAAATGGAATATTCGACATTCCTTGGAGGTTCGAGTTTGGAAGTTGCATCTGGAATTGTTATTGACGGATTCGGGACATGTCTATATCACAGGAGGTACATGGAGTTCAAATTTTCCGACAACTGCTGGAACTTATAATGAAATCTTTAATGCGAATATTGATGTATTTGTCTGTAAACTTTCAATGTTACCTAAATCTCACTAAGCACTCATAATTGGTCTTTCAATATTTGGAATTTCGGCTGGAATAGGTTTAATTATATATTTAAAGAAAAAAGTTCATGTATCAAATTAAAAGAAAAAGTGAACAATCTAAATGACTAAAATTTTTAATTCTTTTTTAATATTCAAATTTTCCAATAATAATATTTTCAAAATGTAAAATAGTGAATTGTTTTACCTTAAAAATGGGGTAATCTATGTACTCCCAAATAGTGATTGCATTCTAAAAAGTGGTGTACTCCCAAATAGCACACACTCCATCGGGTGCGCCAGCTTTTTAGGCAAAATAAAAATAAATGTATGATTGAAAAAAAAACCCCGAAGCCTGGAGAAAAATCAGATGTTTTTGCTATTTTAAAGCTTCCTGATATATAAATCTATATCTTAAAATAAACCTTGATCTTTTGAATCTCCCCTGTCTTGTTAAAAACTGAAAGACTATCTTCTTTAGAAAGCACCAAATTGTCCGATTGGAAACTTTCCCCTTTGAGGTTATTAATGACTACTTTTTCTTTCCCTCTAGAAACGATAATTGGGACCTGGCAGAAGGTGAATGCATAGCTGCCTTTTTCAAGCTTAATTTCCCGTCTGTTTTCATCAAAATCATAATATTCTAGGAAATCCTCAGTAGTCAAATATTCTCTGTCATCCACAAGGATATCTATAAAATGGATCTGACCCTCTTTGATAAAAAGTCCAAGTTCAGCCTGTCTGGTGATGATTTCTTCTTTTACCATCCCTGTCATGCCTGGTTGTTTGGCTCCGGATCCGGCCGGTGAATGTGAATAGGGATCGATGGGGAAGGCACCGTATACGTCTGGTGTTTTGCTATACCCGATACCATCCCGAATCTGGAAATATTCATTCCTTAGCAGGAATGCTGTTGCCATATCTTCTTGTTCGGCAGCTCGGAGTACTGCTTCCTGGGCTGCCAGTAGAAGTTTAGATACCATATGCCAGTAAATACTGCCCAGTCCTTCGTAAGCAAAAAAAGTCCCGGATCGTCCAGTAAAACTTCTGTGATCAAACACATCTTCATAAAGTTTGAGTATCTCATTCTTTTCAGCTGCACTCAGCTTGTTGTTGGGATGTTGTTGATTAAAACTTTCAATTGCTTGTTTTAAATTAGTATTATTTCTGAATGTCCAGTTAAAATGGGCAGAACCATTTTGACTTGGTTCCAGAATTGGATTATTATTAAATTTGAGTACTTTCTGAAGTACCAAATTTTTTGCCACGGTTTCTTTCGAAATAGTGTTTTTCCTGAGAAACCCTACGGGCTTGCGGTCTGGGTAAAGCATATATGTATTCTGATCTTCCCGGTACATTCGGCTTTCTCTGAGAGATTTAAGTATCTTCAGCACTTCTTTTGGTGTCATCTCAAATGAAGAGATCCCTGCAACCTGTCCTTCCAGCATCTCATAAAGATTATGTATTTTAGCCCCTTCCGGAGTGATCTCCAGAGTATTATACGAATGTAGAAGATTATCTTCTCTTATATTGTTCCTAAGTGTATCTCTGAACCAGTTACCTGCCAATTCCAGAAATGCAATGATATTTTTTCCACTTAGGTAGTTTTTTTTATCAGAAAATCCATTTTTATATATCTTTTTTCTGAATTTTTCACCCGCTTTTCCAAACCTGTCCATAATGATCAGCCTATCCAGATCAGTCAAACTGGAAGAGATTTTTTCGCTGTATATCGTCAGTGTATTATTGATATCGTTATACCATGTAGCTGTTTCTTCAAACAATTCAAAATTCTGCCCTATTTTTGTTCTTATCAATTTTAGTATGAAATCAGAATATCGGATCAGATATGACAGAGTAACAATAGAGAGACCATGACCTACCAATGCATTATTGGCATCATTCCATTCAGGTCTTTGAGTATTCATCCATATACCTCCATTCGGGACAAAATTTGTCAGTTTAGCTAGTAGTAGAATCAACACTTTTTCTATCATAGTTGAATGATATAGATTGCCGTTAGTATCTGTTAGTAATAGACCGTCAGATCCAATTTTTTCTGATCGCTTTTTTAAAATTTTATCTTTTTTCCACATAAACTGTATAGAATTTTCAGGATCTGCCTTAATTTGTTCGTATGATTTGATTTCGTAAGGTACATCGGCATAAACAAACCATGAAGACGAAAGCCATTCTCCCAACTTTCCGGGGAAATAATGTTCAGCCAGCTCAAGTAACTTAGATAAATAGATTATCTGGTGATCACTCCAATAACCGAAATTGGTCCAAGGATTATCTGGTTCTGGCATTTCCCAGTCGATTCCACTCCGTGAAATTCTGTAAGGATTATATCCATCGGCAGTTGTTGCATTTAGAAATTTAGAAATTACGTTAAAAACATAATTTGGATTTGATAAAAGAAGTGATTCCCAGTTCTGGAAAATATCACGCCAGTTTCCTTCAAAACCAATTCGTACAGTACCGTCATCATTTCTTGTATTAATAGAGAAAATATTCCAAGGACGGCTGGGATCACCATGCCTGCGGCTAAATGTAATCGGTAGATACTCCATTGCTAATCTTTTCAGATCTGGATCTTTTACATTATCTACCTCTTTTATCAGGTCTGTTATAGTAATCATTGAAGGTAATCTGGCTAAAAATTCATCATTCCGATAAGATACTTGATTATTGGCACCGGAGATAAAATTGGTGAGGTCTTTGGAATTAATGCTGTATCCTCCGAAGAAATATCCTCCTCTCATTAAATTAAACATAACATTGTTGAAATGATGGGAAGATGCCAATATGCTGCCTGTTTTCTGCAGGCCGTCATTTAAACCTATGATTTTTTTAAGGTCTTTAGTCGCTTGCTTAATATCATTTTCTACCTTTTCTTTTAGTAGAAGTGGATTGTTAATCAATTCCTTGACTAAATTATGAATTGTTACATGTCTTTGATTTACTTCTCCACAGAAGAACCAACTCTTGGAATTTCCGCTGTCTATTTTCAGGCTGCTCTGGATAAAATAAGCACCTCTTCTTCCCTTAATATCTCGCTCTGTCTCAGTTTTACTAGTACTGCGAAATATAGACAGCTGGCGGGAACTCAATAGTATACTCGCTGCTTCAAGACCATGCTGCCACCAGGATGAAGCACCGAGTGCTTCACTTGGTCCAGGTCGGTCTGTAAGCCTGGCATTGAGTGAATATATACCCAAACCACACTTTTCAACCAGTTCATTCCGTTTATAGGCGTTAAGAAGATTACTTAAAATTTTTTGAACATGCTCAGTTATCATAGGAGGAAGTACATTCTGTACCCCGTCTAAAATCTTTATAGATCTGCTATATGATGCAGTATTGATAATTTCTGTTCTTTTGACTATACCATAAGAAGGACTGGTTGTCCAGGTTAACCGACAAACAAGTTCAAGATCAGAATTGGTTTCTTGAAAGATAACTATATTACTGGGAATATTCTTGAAAATATCACGCCTAATGAAAAATAATCCTGCATATCTATCTGAAAACGGTTCCCAATGAATCCACTCATTTTTGTCTTTATTTAATACCTTTAATATTATTTTACTACCAGTATTTTCCTGATTTTCTGTTATTTTATCCACTGTATAATAGGGGAAAAGAGCATTATTTGCATTAATTCTACCTGCTGTTATTCCACCTGTTGTAGATAAAAACATCCAATGATTCTGTGGGCTTGTAATAGTCATAAAAAATGGTTCCATCAAGTGGTAGTTAGCTATCTTGTAAAATGGTTCTCCATCAATCTCAACAAATCCTCCGCTAACTTTATCATTATTGTTAGAAGAAATTTTGGAGAATCCTTTTTTAAACACTCTGTCTGTCATACAAACTCTCCTTTAATTTCATTAGCTGTAAAATGCAATATTATTAAATTATTATTTCTATATGTCAATAAAATACAACCCTATTTATTTTCTAAGCATGCCATTGTTTTAATAAATATTCTATTCCTATTTTTATATTATTTTTTCATCTATAATTTTAAATATTTGAGATTTTGGTACAATATATATTGGACAAATACAAATAAAATTAAATTTAAAGGTATATGATCTTATATGGTATATTGAAAGCTTAATAACGTTAATTATAACACTTTATCTTCTTAGATACATTAAAAAACATGATTTAATAAATAAATGGTATAATGAAACCACTTAATAAAAAGAAAATATATTTATCTATTCTGTAAAAATTCAGTCTTTTTTAAACTCGGGAGAAATACAAAGAAATTTGTTATTTTTCTATATTCACTCTCAACAAATATTTTTCCTTTAATAAAGTGATTTATATCTTCCTTTGAAATTGATACCAATGGTTTTATTTTTTCAATAAATCCTATAACTAAATTTTGTTTTAACTGGTCGTCTGTTGTCTTATTAAATTGTGTTATTTCTTGAATTAACCATTTATAAATTTTTTTTACTGTTTTTACACTTTTTCGATGAAATTTATAATGAGAAATAGTAGGAATCTCAAGATCATCATCAATAAAGGATTTTGGAGTTTTTCCAATTGTTTTATAAAATTCATCTCTAAATTTTTCAAGAAAATATCCTTCTAGAATCATATCATCTGAACCTGATAATGTTTCATCTTAGGCGGTGCTGGCACTCGAAGATTTACTCTTTGCTATTTGAGCTGCTTTTAACGTAAGATAATCTAAATTATACATTTCTATTCTCCGAAATGGTATCTGCTCTGTTTTCTCGACACTTTCTATTTTCTGAGATGGTACTTGCTCTGTTTTCTCGACACTTTCTATAATGCTATAATCCTTTTTCAATTTACTAGCATTAGTTTTCTTTTTTGCTATAATAATAACAATTAATGCGATTACTACACCTATTACAAGAAGAATTATAGGAATAATTATAATTATTAGAATATTACTAGAGTCATTACTTGAATTAATATTACTTGATGGATCGTTAGGATCTGTTTGCGCGTCCACTTCTTCTCCATCGCTAAATCCATCTCCATCGGAATTTGAATCATTCGGATTTGTGTTATATATATTAATCTCATCCAAATCTATAAGTCCATCTTCATCTGTATCTAAATTATATTTTAGTAAAACTAGATCAGAATTACTTCCATCAGAATTTTGAGCCTTGCATCCCGAGATACATACACTTCCATTATTATCTAATATAATACCCTTTCCTGATTCAGACTCAGTACTCCCCCATGTTTCATACCAATCAAGAAGTCCAGATGAATAATATTTAATTAGAAATACATCACCATTTACTTCCACATAGTTTTCAGTTAGATCGGA
>JABXJV010000472.1 GCA_013375355.1 Candidatus Helarchaeota archaeon | reverse complement strand
TTGATGTTCAAAATAAAAAGATAGAAGAGTTGATTCCTCCTGAATATTTAAGGGAATCTGATGTAGAACTTCCAGAGGTTAGCGAGCCTGAAGCTGTGAGACACTTTGTCAATTTATCAATAAAAAACCACCACATTGATAATGGATTTTACCCGCTTGGCTCGTGCACAATGAAATATAATCCTAAGGTTAATGAGGAAACAGCAAAACTTGAAGGATTCAGAAGAATTCATCCATTTGAAGATGAAAGATATGTGCAGGGTGCTCTTAGATTAATGAAGGAACTCGAAGATTATTTGTGTGAAATACTTGGAGTTGATGCAGTCTCTTTGCAGCCAGCGGCAGGCTCTCAGGGAGAATTGGCAGGGATTCTTATCGCTCCGAGATACTTTCAAAAGAAAGGAGAAAAAAGGAAAAAGATTATTATCCCAGATTCTGCTCACGGAACAAATCCAGCCAGTGTTGCTATCGGAGGGTTTAATGCTTTTCAGATAAAATCGAACGAGAATGGAAGACTCGATATGGAGGAAATTAAAAGAAATGTTGACAGGGATACCGCTCTCCTTATGGTTACAAATCCAAATACTCTGGGGTTATTTGAAGAACAGATTTTTGATATTTCTAAAATAGTTCACCAGAAAGGTGCATTAATGTATATGGATGGGGCTAATCTTAACGCTCTTATGGGAATTACAAGACCCGGTGATATGGGATTTGATATTGTTCACATTAATCTGCACAAAACCTTTTCAACTCCACATGGCGGGGGAGGACCGGGTTCAGGACCATTAGGTGTTGTAAATAAACTTGAGCCATTTCTGCCGGTTCCAAGAATAGTTAAGGAAGATGGTTCATACCGATGGAATTACAATTGCACTGATTCGATTGGAAGGGTTCATTCATTTTTTGGGAATTTCTCTGTGTTTGTTAAGGCTTATACTTATATCAGGATTCTCGGTGCTGAAGGGCTGAAGAATGTCAGCGAAAATGCAATAATAAACGCCAATTACCTTATGAAAAAACTTGAGAATTATTTTACCATTCCTTATAAAGACCATTGTATGCATGAATTTGTCGCATCTGGAGAGAATCTGAAAAAATATGGGGTTAGAACAATCGATATAGCAAAGAGGCTTCTTGATTTTGGATTTCATTCACCAACGATTTATTTTCCGCTGATAGTAAAAGAAGCGCTGATGATTGAGCCCACAGAAACAGAATCTCGAGATACTCTTAATTCTTTTGCAGAAGCATTGATAAAAATATTAAAGGAGGCGAAACAGAATCCGGAAATTTTACGCAATTCACCACACCATACACCTGTAAGAAGGTTAGATGAGGCTAAGGCGGGAAGAGAACTCGATGTAAAATATAACAAAGCATAAGTTAAATTATTTAATTTTAAGGAACTAAATATGTTAGATAAAGAATTACTTGAAATACTTGCCTGCCCAAAATGCAAGGGTAAAGCAGTAGTTAAAGATGAGAGTGGAAAAGAAGAAATAAAGCAGGTTGATCTTGAATATGATGTAGAAAATCAAAGGTTAATCTGTCATAACTGTCGCCTTAAGTATAAAATTGAGGACGATATTCCTATAATGTTAATCGAAGAGGCAGAAAGTTTTTAAAATGTTTAAAATAATATAAGATTTTGAAAATCAAGTAAATAATGTTTGCTTTTTTTTTATTATTTTATTATCTTTTTAAAAAGTTTTGTATTTATTTAGGAGGGTAATAGTATGAAGACTTATGTGAAAAAGGACGTAGTAAAAATAGTTTCCCAGAAAACAGGATATACACACGAAAAGGTTGCACCCGTGGTGGATGGAGCATTTAAAGTCTTGACAAATATTCTTGCAGACGCAAGCCCAGAAGTAAGGGTAGAAATAAGAGGTTTTGGTGTTCTTGGTGTTAAAAAAGCAAAAGCAAAACCAAAAGCAAGAAATCCTAAAACAAATGAAGTTATTTATGTTCCACCTCATAAAAAAGCTTTTTTTAAGCCCGGAAAGTTGCTTATGGAAGCTTTAAAAGAGCCTTTATAAAGTTAATTAACATTTTATATTAATGAGATATAATTTTATTTATTTTTTAATTTTAGTAAGTCTATTTTTTAATTTGTTTGGTTTATTCTTTTTATCATTGGAAGCCATAGGTTTTAATGCATTATTAAGATTCAAAGATTTTTTATATAAATCTCATGCTGATTATAATAAAAGAAAAAGAGGGTTAATAGCCCTTTCTTTTTTGGTTTTACTCTCTATCTTCGTTATCTTAAGAGTTGAGAATTTCGATGTCATAAGATTGAATGTTTTATTTATATTAACTTATGTAGGTATTATACTTTACTTCGTATTTTTTGTTATATTTTTCTGGATTAATAAGATAGTTTCACTTATATATTGGATAGAATCAAAATTTAGTAAGGGAATAGTTGGAATAATTGGCTATATTTTTCTATCAATCGGTTTTTCTCTACAAACTGCTCTAAATCTTTACTTACTTACCTACAAAAGAATTTAAATTATCAAGAATCTGGCAATCTTTTGTATTCGAACTTTTTAAAGAATTTCCAGAAATTAATTACTTCACTCTTTGAAATATTGAAAGATTAATCATTTTTCGGTGAGATGGTTACTAATCTCGATATTTTTGAAAAAATATCATATAATATTGAACCTATGATAAATAATGCTATCAAGGAAAGAGTATTTCCAGGCTGTGTATTTTTAATTTCATCTTGCGGGAAAGTAGTATTCCATAGAGGTTTTGGATACTTTGATTATAATGAAAAATCCAGAGAGGTGGGTAAAGAGACTATATATGACCTTTCTTCACTCACAAAGGTGATAGCAACTGTTCCAGCTGTTATGATTCTAAAAGACAAAGGTGAAATTGATCTGGAGAAGAAAGTTAATTATTACTTGCCTGAATTTAAAGGGAAATATAAAAGTCGTGTAAAAATAAGGAACTTATTATCTCATTCTGCTGGACTCCCGTCGTGGGAACCCCTTTATGAAATATCAAATAATAAAATAGATTTATTAAAAAATTTATATAAAGTTCCGCTTGAACATATTCCTGAAACCGACTGTGATTACAGTGACTTAGGATTTATTCTGCTTGGAGAAATTATTGAAAGAATAACTTTAAGCCCTCTGGATAAATTTTGCAAAAATTATATATTTAAAC
>JABXJV010000471.1 GCA_013375355.1 Candidatus Helarchaeota archaeon | reverse complement strand
TGACAATCTCTGGCTCTTCGGGGGATCTGGATATGACGTTGCAGGTAGCTCGGGCTTTCTTAATGATCTGTGGATGTTTAATATGACTAGTGGATTGTGGATGTGGGTGTCGGGATATGACACAATTAATCAGAAGGGGATCTACGGCACGCGAGGCGTACCCGCTGCGGGGAACGTTCCTGGAGCAAGGTTATATAGTGTCTCCTGGACGGACGCTGCTGACAATCTCTGGCTCTTCGGGGGATCTGGATATGACGTTGCAGGTAGCTCGGGCGATCTTAATGACCTGTGGATATTCAACATGACGAGTGGATTATGGATGTGGGTGTCGGGTAGTAACTTAAGAATTCAGTTAGGAATCTACGGCACGAAAGGCGTGCCCAATGCAGGAAATGTCCCCGGATCAAGGTTTTTTAGCGTCTCCTGGACGGACTCCGATGACAATCTCTGGCTCTTTGGGGGATATGGACGTGACAGTGCAGGTGGTGGTATAAGCTATCTTAATGACTTGTGGATGTTCAACATAACGAGTAGATGGTGGACGTGGGTGTCGGGAAATGACACTGAAGATCAAACAGGGATCTACGGCACGAAAGGCGTACCCAATGCAGGAAATGTTCCAGGATCAAGGCAAAAAAGCATTTCCTGGATGGATGCGGATGGCAATCTCTGGCTCTTCGGAGGATCTGGAAATGATAGTACAGGTACCTTTGGCAGGCTTAATGACTTGTGGAAATATGGATGGTGAAAAAGAACCTAAAAATATTCGAAATCCTTCCCTCTAATTTTATTTATTTTTCACAACTAATACTGAATTTATTTTTAAAATGTGGATTTAGGCAATTTCCTGAAATAAAATTGCTAATTAATTAGCAAATGAGGGAGTAAATACTTACCTTTGGCATTTTACTGAAGAAATTCCATTAGGAATCTATATTTCTGATTTAAAAAATAATTTAATAACTGGAACAATAATAGATACAAAATGAGAAGATTAAAGAAAAGTAGATGAATTCTTAATTTTAAAAATATATTTTTTAATATTGGATCTGTTAGAAATTTTCAGTAAACATGTTATTGGATTTATTAAAGAAAATAAATTTATGGTATTTTTTTTCATTAACATATAAGGTTGAATCATCAAATTTAGGTAGAAAACATATGTTTGATGAAAATATTTGCACAAGATGTGGAATTTGTTTAGAAAGTTGTCCTGCAATTGATTTAGATATTAGTCAAGCCCAAGAAGAGATTGAAAATTTAATAAACGGTTCAAGTTTTATCGTTGACAAATGTTTAGTTTGTGGCACGTGTGATCTCAATTGTCCAGAAGGCTTAACGCCTATGGCTTTGATTAAAGATTTAAAATACGTGAAAATGGAAGAATTAGAAAAGAAAGGACAAACCTCAAAATTAGTTAAATTTATTTTGCCTTTCAGCAAACCGAATTTCTTTGAATTTTACGAAGAAACCATGATGACTCCCAAAGAATCTGCGAATTTAAAAGCGTGGAAAGCACCAACTAAAACCGATGAATTGGTATTATTAGGCTGCGCGATTTCATATCCTATGCAAAATTTTTACAAAAATCCCACAATTGAAGGACTATTAAAAGGAAAAAGTCTAGCAGGAGGAGTTGAATTTTGTTGTGGCGAAATGTATCATCGATTATGTTATCCTATCTCGAAGACGGAAATTGAAAATAGGTTGTATTCTAAATTTTCTGATTTGGGAGTAAATAAACTACTTATATTTTGTAACGAATGCTATGAAGCATATCACACAGAGTATAAAAAAATCGCAAAAGATTTTGATATGATGTCCATTTGGGAGTATATTTTTAAAGCTATTAAATCCGGTGAGTTGAATATTTCAAATGAACTGGATATTAAGGTCACTTATCACGATCCTTGTTCTGCAAAAAAACATACTGAGTTAATGAAATACCCTAGAGAAATTATAAAAGCAACTGGAGCCGAATTAATAGAGTTAAAACACAATTCAGAGAATGCCCTTTGTTGTGGAATTGCAGCTGGTTTAAATGGACTTTCTGCAATTGAGAAAATTAGAAAGAAGCGATTTAAAGAAATTAAACAGACCAGAGGAGAATATATACTAACTACTTGTCCAGGATGTATCCTTAATTTTGCTTTAGATCCAAGAATTCAAAGAAAATTTAAAATTCTATCTGTTTTGGACCTTTTGCGCTTTAGTTGTGGTGAAAAAATAGATTTAAACAAAAATCCTGTTTTAATAAATAAATTATTAAATAAGGCTTTGACAACGAGACCTGATCTATTAATATAATTTTCAATACTTTTTTAGGTATTTTTAACTGCATTTACAGTATTTTTGAGGCATTTTATTGCAGATTCATATGTGGGGAAACTTTTAAGTCCACATTCGGGACCTGCATATAAAACTCTTTCAGTACCAAAAAGATTAATAATCTTTTCCAATCTTTTTTGAATTACTCTAGGATTTTCAAAGAAAACTAATGGATCTTGATTATTTCTTTTTATCTCATGCCATATTTGCCCAATCTTTTCATTAATTTTAATTTCACTGCTATTTGAGGGCAAGATTGTCATTACATGATTTTTAATAAGTTTATCGAATATAGAGAGACTTATACTTGCTTTCAAGAATTTATCTGCCGACTCTAGCTTTTTTTTCGTTTTTTCTGAGCTATAAAGGGGATCATCAACATGGGATTCCAAGATTTTTAGAGATTTTACATCCCAATAAAGTTCATTCACAGTATTATGGAGATGGATTGAGGTATTCACCCCTTTGGATAGTGCTTTTTGAAATATAGTTTCCCATGCTTTTATCAAATTTTCTCTTCCATCAGAACCATAATCAATTAGTGGATCGTCAATGAAGCCAAATGTAGGTTCGTCCACTACTAGAATATTTACATATCCTTTTTTACCATGATAGATGTTATTTTCAACAATTTCTGAAAGGATTTTACCTAATCTAATAAAAATTTCACTATCTTTATGGATGAAAAAGTTGGAAAGTGTATAGGGACCGGTTATACATATCTTTAATTTAATTGGGTGACCAATTTTTGTAAAAATTCTTTCTAGATTATTTCTTATAGTTGCAACTTCTTTTATCTGACTTTTATCTGGTGATAGTGATAAATTATCTATTTCCATGAATCCTCCCTTAACCTTCTCTATTCCATCAATAGGCTCTAGGAACATATAATTCATATCTCGAAATTGAGGGTAATTTGGTATCTCTATTCCTGCGATTAATTTATCGATGAATGCCTCAATCACTCTTTCTTCAAAATTTTTAGCTTTATCTACGCTTTGAGACATAGCTGAAGGTAAATAAAACTTACTTCCCTCTAAAAACTTCTCAAAATCCCCCTTATAAGGCATACTTCCAGCATCAACTAACTCTACCATAATATAAAAAAAGAGAAATTATAGATTTTATTGTTTCCTTCTAAATCCAAGTTTTAGCAGAATATTTATATTAAAATTTGATTTTTCTTTTTTAACAATTTAAATTGGACAAAGAACTACAATATGAGCAAAAAATCAAAATTTACGGGTTATATTCTGATTAGTATTTCCGTATTCACATGGTCAATTGGGGAAATCTTTCTAAAAATAGTACAAGATTATATTGGAGTCTATGCTTACATTTTTTGGCGTCTAATTAGCGGTGGAGCATTTTTAGTACTAATTTTAGCTATCCAGAAAGATTTTTCTGGAATGGGAAAAATGGTAAAAAATAATTCATTAATTTTAATTTCATGTATTATTATTCTTTCATCTTCAAGTATCTTATTTTATATTGGAATAACTAATACTTTAGCAAATATGGGAGCTGTTCTTTGTTCCACGTCCCCAATATGGATCACTATATTTGCTTTTTTTATATTAAAAGAAAAAAATAATTTAAAAACTAAGTCTATTGGTCTAGTAATTGGTGTCATTGGTGTAACAATTCTTCTTACACAATTTGATATATCAGGTTTTATTTCATCAGAATTTTTATTTGGTAATGCAATGGCACTTGGAGCAGAAATATCCTGGTCGTTATATACTATTCTTGGGAGAAAAATACAAGAAAATGAGAAAGATACATCAAATCTTGAAATAAAATTTACTACTCTTTCATTACTTCTTTCTTGTATCCCAATTTTTATTCTTTTAATTTTTTCATCTGAATTTTCTAATTTTTTAAATTATCCGTTTGAAGTTTGGCTTTTTGTAATAGGATTGGGAATTATCAATTCAGCCTTGGCATTTTTTTTATTTTTTAAAGGATTACAACAAGTAGATACTTCAAAGGGTGCTTCTTTGATTTTTTTAAAGCCAATTATTTCAACCATTCTTGCCTTTTTGATTTTAAATGAAGTTCCTACCATTTTTTTAATAGTATCATCAATATTAATTATAATAGCGATCTATATCATCAATTTAGATTCAAAAATAGAAGAAGAAACAGTAATCACTTTTTAAATTCTTATTCTGTCTAAATTCATAATTTATTAATAGATTGAATTCTTATAGATTATTTAAATAAATAACAAAAAATGTTTAGATATTAGGGTGATTTTTTTGGATATAATTATGTCAAGTGATGAAATTAAAGAGTATGAGAAATTAAAAATTATCTCTCAAGCTACACCCATCAAAGAAAAGGTAAAAATATTTGAGAATAAATATAACTGCTCATTCAAAGAGTTTGAAAAAAAGATGGGGAAAAATAAAGAAAATTTTGGAGAGTGGGACGATTATATAGAATGGAAGGCTTATTTAGACACTTTAGAAGATTTGCAAAGAAAACAAAGAGAAATTGAGAATGCAAAACACATTAAAATTACTCAAAAAGAGTAAAGTCGTTAAGAATTATGATGTTCTTGATTTTAAACAAGGTAAGAATTTCTATTTTTTAAAAATAAAGACCAAAATTATAGATGATAGCGAATTATTCATTAGAATTTATATGTCAGAGACAGAATATCTTTATTCTTATCATTGGCAAGATAAAAATAAAAATATGATTATAAGATGGGACAACTCACCTCATCATAAACAGTTAAAAACTTTTCCACATCATAAACATGTTCCAGAAATTAAAGAATCTAATGAGATAAGAATAGAGGATATATTAAAGGTTATTGAAGAGAAAATCAAGTAAAAAGTTTTGAATTTGATTTTTTAATTAATTATTTTTTAATAATTGAAAATATTTTTCTTTCTAAATTCATAATTTATTAGGTTATCTTCATTATAAAATCTATAAAAAAAAAGTATGAAAGATATTATTCCTTCGACTTTGCAACAGCTGCTATGATAATAATTACACCAATTGCACCAGCGATACCCGCTATTATAAGTATTTCAGTCGTTCCTATTCCACCGCCTCCACCAGCCATCATTGCCAACGCTAATAACTCTATTGGAATTCCTTCTTCTTCTTCTACAAGCCTCTCTTCCGTAACTAATGTCCAACTACCAGGTGATAAAACCATATAATTTCGATGAAGAATTAATATTCCTTTACTGTTGTAAGTCCATTGTTCGTGGATGCTGAACATAATGTTTATATTCCCAGCCCACATTTCCCATGTTCCCCCAATATTTGGAGGAGTAGGAGTTGTAAAGCTAAATGACCCAGCGAGATATAAACGGGAATATGTAGTATTTACGATAGTGTGGTTAGCTGCCGTGAAATTTTGAGGAATAAATGGACCACCACTCGCCTGGTTCCAGCAATAATATTGACCTGAACAATAGAACTTACCAGATATATTATAAGTAGTAAATGGAGTTGTCGAATTATATGCACCATATAACCATTCAGGAATCTCCATATAGGATCCATTTACTCCATAATATTGTGTTCTAGCCCATATCATATCTGCTATCCAGCCAGGAGTAGTTGCTGCCGTACCATCATCTATAGAATTATTTGTTTTTATAATAGTAACCTTATATTTATCGCCAACGTAGGCGGGCAAAAAATAGTTAACAGTCCATTCCCATGTCCACGCATCATTTTCAGCAATATTAAATCCGTCAGCACCTTCCCATAAAATAGGACCAATCGCTTGAACAGGTTGAACGGGGAGAGATAGTAGTATAGAAGCAATTAATAAGGCGATCAAAGGCAGAAATATTTTTTTCCTTTTCATTTCATCCCACCGTTTTTTTTACGATTTTTAAATCGTTATAAATGTTCTGCTATTTTTACTATATAAATTTATCTAAAAAAATAGGGGGAATTGAAACAGAATTTTAATAATAAGAAATATTATTTTTTTCAGTAAATTCACGATATATCTTATCTTTTAATTCATATTTTCTAAATTCATAATTTATTAATAGATTGAATTCTTAAAAATTAAGACTAAAATTATAGATGATAGCGAATTATTCATTAGAATTTATATGTCAGAGACAGAATATCTTTATTCTTATCATTGGCAAGATAAAAATATGATTATAAGATGGGACAACTCACCCCATCATAAACAGTTAAAAACTTTTCCACATCATTAACATGTTCCAGAAATTAAAGAATCTAAAGAGATTAGATTAGAGGATATCTTAAAAGTCATTGAAAAGAAAATCAAATAATAAGTTTTGAATATTTAATTTTTAATTAATTATTTTAATTATGTTATTTTCTTCAAAAATTTCAAGTATCTTCTCAAGACATTTGTCAATTTCAGCAAAACTTTCGTCATATTGTCCTGTAAAAAATGCATCTGCAATTGATTTTTTTTCACCAAATGCAAATTCCCAGATCAAAAATGTTTTATCAGCAAATTCTTTAGCATCTTCAAGATGGTCTTTTGAATATACGAAAATAATATCAGCATTATCAAACATTTCACGATAATAATCAACGTGTCTTGGTTTATGCCTTTTAATTCGTTCTTTTGGAATCCCTTTTTCTAAAAGTGCCCTCTTTGTTTTGTAATGGATGCTATCATTTTTATATACTAATGCACCTGATTCCGAAACGATATTTGTCTTTCCATATTTATCATTTAGCATCTTTTCAAATAATATTTCGGAATATGCACTTCTAATTATATTTCCTGAACAAACAAAGAGGACATGAATATCACCTGTCTTATTTTTCAATTTTTCGAGCATTTTTTCCATAACATCACTATTAAACTACGTTTTTTTGAATATTTGGATATTTATGAAGAGGCATATTAAGGCATATGGATTGTTAGTTTGGCTTTTTTTACTTTTGCATTACAAATTTCACAAACCTTTTCTTTTTTCTGAGAACCACCCTTTATCAAAACTGATACTTTTGAGTGCTTACATGTTCGTTGAAGCTCTTTTAAATCTGTCTTAAATTCTTCCTTTGCTTTTTTTACTTTATTATCATAATCTTCTTTCAATTCTACTAATTTTTTTTTCAAATCCTCTTTTAATTCTTTAAAAGTTGCCATTTTTGATTTTCCTCGATTTTTTCATTGTATCTATTAATTGAAACTATATTAAATTTTATTTCTA
>JABXJV010000470.1 GCA_013375355.1 Candidatus Helarchaeota archaeon | reverse complement strand
CGTATTTAAATGACGACTTGATTCCTGTAAAAGATGGTTCTTATATTGTTCCGGGTGATAAAATATATCTCGGCAGAAAAAGAAGTGTAATGCTGGAATTAGTAAAAAAATAGTTTTCTTTTCTGCTTTCTTTTTCAAAATGAAGCGGCAAAAAATTAAAATTTAGTAAGGACAACCCGAGGGTTGTCGCTACATGGCTGTGGAAATTAAAGTAAATCAATAAATTACAGTTGCACTTATTTCAGCAAAAAGATTAAAATACGAAATTTTTCAGGATTTTTGCCACGTCATTTTTCAAAAGACACAAAGTGATGTGCAAAGGTAAGAGTTTAAAAAGAATAAAAATTTGCGAGATTTATGAAGATACTATATATATTTTTGAAATACATTTATGTATTTGGGTTGATGGCGTCGAGTATAAAAATTTTGATTGCAACTGTAAAATATGTATGCAGAGAAAGAAAATCGGGTATTATATTTTTTTCAACAGCGTTGATTTTTTTCCTTTTGTTTTTATCTGTTCTGATATATCAATCAAAATGGCAGTTGTTTTGCAAGGACCAGAAGATGATTCAGAGTATCAGGCTTTTTGATAGAAGGGAATGGCTTAAAGATGAAAGGGTGGAAATGGGAAAGATTTTAGACAGAACAGGAAAAAATGAAAGAAATTTGGCACTCAGTATTCGTATAAAAAATAGAAGGAAAAGAATATATCCTTTAGGTAAATCTGCGTCTCATCTTATTGGATATTGGGATATTGAGAAAGGTGGAGCAGGAATAGAAGGGTGTTATCACGATTTTTTGGTTGGTAAAGAATTTAATTTTTTGGAATATTTTTCAAGGGATAGGCAAAAAAGGAACGACCTCCATTTGACAATTGACAGCAGACTTCAGCGGGATGCATATACTTCTTTTGGAGAAAGGTGCGGAGCTGCTGTTGTTTTGATTCCAAAAACTGGAGAGGTGCTGTGTCTGGTGAGTTCACCGGGTTTTCCTACGAATGATATTTCTGATGAACAGGCTTGGGTGAATGTGATTAATAATTCAGAAGATGCACCGATGTTTAACAGAGCCTTGAAGGGGAGATATCCACCTGGGTCAATTTTTAAAATTGTTACCGCCACTGCTGCAATCGAAAACAATTTTAATAAAAGGTTTTACTGT
>JABXJV010000469.1 GCA_013375355.1 Candidatus Helarchaeota archaeon | reverse complement strand
TCAACGGTTTCAGACAACTCAATTAAGGGTTTTTGGACGACCTCAGTTGTATCTAAATTATATTCAAAAGTTTTACTATCCCCAGCATTTATTTCTCCTATTTTAATTTCACTTTCAGTTAAAGAAACCGAATTAATTCCGTCTAATAATAGGTTTGTATTCCATATTCTATGACTCGAACTAGGATTGTTTACAGATACAAAGCCAACCATTGAAACCGATTCTAATTCTCCTTTACCAGAAAGATTAGTTTCCACCTTTTCAGTAAAATCTATAATAATTTTTTTGCCAGATTCCATTTTAATCCCTATATTCATTTTTTTTAAAAGAAAAATAAATAGGATTTCACATATTTTTAAATCTTGTTTTGGCATTATTTAAAATTTACAAGTTCAAAAATTTTAAGTTCAAGATTTATTAATAACTAATTATCTAAAATTTAAAATTAGGATTTCTAGGAATTTTATTCAAGTTAAGCTATTATTCATCAATTTTGGGTTACTTTTTTTTCCCATTCACTTATTTTTGACATTAATTCTTTTTTATCCTTGGATGTTAGTAAATCTTCTTGCTGGTAAGTCCTTAATTTACTCGAAAATGTAGAAATATCTGCGATGACAGGATGCCACGCATACATTTGAGAAATCGATTTTATAGCATTATCTAAATCCCTTGCAAAGTCCATTGCATTAACCTCATCTTCCAGTTTTGATTTTAAGTTACATATTACTGAATAAAAGGAGACTTTAGAACTTTCCTTTTCAATTATAGCTTTTTTAGACCTTTCAATTCTTTCAACAACAGAATCAATCTTCTGGGAATAATTATTAAATAAAAATTTAAGAGACTCGAATTGCTCTAAATCATCAGTTAATTTAACAGCTACTAATGTAGTGGAAGAAATTTTAAAAAATCCAAAGTTCCCCTCATTTTTTTTAACTATAAAATTTCCAATTGTAATCTCTTGAAAATTATTTCTTGTAACATTCTTTATAAAATCGATTTGATCATGTAAACCACTGTAATCACAATATATAACATCACAATTTTTTGTTAAAATAGCAATAAATACATGATCTTTGATATCTGGGTGTAAATTACGATAAAGGTCTCTAACAACTAGATTTAATTCTTCAATTGGGTCTGAAATAATTCCTACTCTATGATGTAAAATTAAATTCTTATATCTTTGACAATAATCATAACTAGTTGATCCTAAACAATGATACTCTTTATTCCCTATCGTCAACCTATCAGTGGGACTACAAATATCATAAAAAGGACAACGTCTGAACATTTATTCCACTAATTCGAAATATAATTACGGATTAAAGTTTAAATTAGAAAATTATAAACCAAAGTTGATTTTAATGGTTATTTTTAATTTATAATTGTTTTCTAATAATTAATCATTTTTGAAGATATTTAAAATATTTTAAAAAAATTAAGCCATTTTTAAATTTTCTTTATAGGATAAATAATTCATGGGTTATATGAGGAACTTCAAAAATTAAAGCTGTTTTAAAAGAGATTTAAATCAACTAAATATAATTGAATGAGAATTTGGTGATATTATAAAGCAATATCATAGAATTTGCTATATTTCAGTTAATAACTTATTTTATAAAAAAATAATAAAATCCAAAATAATAAATACGATGCGATATTGTCTATTTTAGAGAGTCATAATTACGCCCTAACGAGATTTTCAAACCATATCCAAATAGTTTAATCTTTTTGTTTTGAATTATTGATAAATGTGATCAAATGGATAAGAAAATTGAAGAATTAAAAAATGCTGCTGACTTTCTAAAGAATAATGAATATCTACCGGCTGCTAAATGCTATGCAAATGTTGCAGAATTATTGGAAAAAGCAGGGAATATTGAAGAGGCTGAAATAATTTTTCAAAATATTATTGATTGTTATAATAAAGAAGCTGAGAGTAATATAGGGCAAAATAAGCATCATGAAGCAGCTGAGATATTTTTAGCGGCAGGAGAGCTAAAAATCCGTTTAAATGAAGAGGATCTTTCGAGAGAATATTATAATAAAGCAGTTCAACAATTTATAAAAGCTGCTGAACAAACTTTAAACCAAGATGATTTTCAAAATGCGGGAGATTTTTTTAAAAAAGCTGCATTTTACTTGGAACAAGAAATCCAGGATATGGATTTAGCAAATAAGATTTATAATAAAGCTATTGATTGTTATCAAAAATTTAAAAATCAAATTGTTATTGAAGAAGATTTTAAAAAAGCCACTCATATTACTCAAATAATCGCAATTCTATATGAAAGAACCGGTAATTACGAAAAAGCAATCGAAATAGATAATAATGCTCTAGAAATGGCTAAAAAGAGAGATTTGGTTCAAATTATTACAGATTGTTATCTACACATGGCACACTGTTATTTAAAATTGGATAAAAAAGAAAAGATGATTAAAACTCTTAAGATTGCGAAGGATTATAATATAAAGAGTGGCAAATTAAAGATGGAAAAGAAAAATTATCTAGAAGCCTCAGAAAGTTTTGATAATGCTATTTCAATTTTAAAAGAATTAAATAAATTAATTGTAAAAAACAGTAAAATCTTAGAAGAAATAAATCAATCATACATAAATAAAGCAGATTGTTATATTAAAATTGCTGACTCGAATTTAAACCAGGCTGAAATTGACCGTGCAGCTCATTTTCAAAGGAATGCAGCTCTATGCCATAGATTGATAAAAAAACATAAGAATGCTGCTGAGTTATTTGTCGAGGCGGGGACAAATTTTGAAAAGTTAAATGCAAAAAAATTAGCAGCAATAAATTTTAGAGATGCAGGTTTACAATATGAACTAATAAAGAAGCCCAAAACTGCGGCAGACTTATTATTAAGTGCAGCTAAATTAGCGAAAATTGAGGGAACTAATGAAATATCAATTGAGTGCTACCGTGATACTTTAAGAAATTTTGAATGCTTTGATGATATGAAAAAATTTGAAGAAACACTTAAAGAACTTGAAGAATTATTGAAAACACTTGCAGAAGAAGAGGAAACAGAAAAGAATTTTCATATTGCAGCAAGTTATTTCTTTGAAATAGGAAATTATTATAATTCGCTGAAAAAACCAAAAAAAGCTGAGATTTATTATAACGGGGCAATTGATAACCTTCAGAAAGCAGTAGAAATTGCTATTGAAGAAGAACAATTAACAATAGCAGCTTATTCTTTATCTTGTTTTATTATCATTAAATTAATCGTAAATGACACTAATATAGAATCAATTCTAGCGATGTACAGAAATAGTTTAGGTGAAAATAACTATTTTAAATTTAGTGAAGATTTATATAAAGAATATATTTCTGAAGAAAAGAAAATTTTAGAAATTATCGAAAAATATGAATATATAATTAAACATTCGGATGAATTGGACTATTTAATTTCGAAATTAACAGAAATCATGAAAATTCAAGATTAAACAAGAAAAATCTTACTC
>JABXJV010000468.1 GCA_013375355.1 Candidatus Helarchaeota archaeon | reverse complement strand
GTAGAAAGAGCAACTTATGATTCAAAAGGAAATATTTTAGAAAGAAATTTTACACGTTGTTATGGGATACAGAGGTGTAATAAATTCCTTATAACAATGGAGGAAATTCAAAATGTATTTAATAGTAGTATGACTAATAAATATTTCAAAAACCAAGATTTAGCCTACGATAATCAAATTAATGAAGATGAAGAAGATGTGGCGGAAAAAATCGGAAGCTATTTATTCTTTGGAGATGGTTCCTCATATGAATATAAAAATGCAAGGACAACTTCAAAATCAAATTATCATACACATACTTTTCAAGGCTCGTTACATGTAGCTATAAAAGTTGGTTTTGAGTTTAGTATTAGTGTTGGTTATGGTTTTATTAAAGTAGGTCATAACGAAAAAAGGCAAAATATTAAATACCATGATATTTCCCGGAATGAAATAAGAAGTTGGGAAAGCGAACATGCAGATGAAGAAACAATGGGATTTGTATTTTCTGATGAAACATCTAAAGACCCAGCAGATCGATATCAATTTGACTGTTATGTAGATAAACGATATCAAACTTTATGCTTTATAAATGATAATATTAGCAGTTTTTCATCCGAACCTTGGGAACATTACACACGAGATAATCATAACCCAACAATTACTGATATTTGTTTGGTAGATGAAAATGATAATGAACTTGAAGAACCCTATATAGCTGGAAACATGACTCGAATAAGGGTAGGTGCTATGGATGATGAATCAGGAATTGATCGAGTAGTTTTATTTAAAGGACAACCAGGGGGATCTGAAGACGCAATTGATATTATATGGACTCCTGATTCAGATGGTTACTATTATTATAATTGGGATACTGAAAATGAATCCGAAGGAAATTTAAATATATTTGCACGTACATTTGATAAATACGAGAACAACTTTACTACTTCTATAATTCAAGTTAATATTGATCATAGTCCTCCTAATTATGTAGCCGTTTTACCTTTTGCAACCCCGCAATTGCCAGGAGATATAGAATGCAAAGCTATTGTGTATGATAATACTATAGTTGATCATGTTATTTATTATGATGGAGATCCTGACATAAATGGAGAACCTTTGAAACCCAATAATGGAACTAGTTATGACTCTGAAAATTGTTGGAGTTACCATTGGACAACAACTAAAGAGGATGATGAAGGAGAGCATAAAATTTATATTGTAGCTTATGATAAAGTTGGTAATTCGTATAAAGGCGGACCTGCAGTGATATATATTGGAGATCCAATTGCTCCTTCCAAGTGTGAAATAATTTCACCTTCTGATTATGAGGCAAAGAACAGTAATTTCACTATAAAGGCTGAAGTTGAAGATGAATTATCCGGGGTTGATTTAGTTAAATTCTTTGATGGTGATCCTACAAATAGCAGTAATTTAATCGGTAGCCAAAGTAGAGATCTATTTCATCCACCATTAACTGAATGTGAGTTAGAATGTGACATTGATGATTTTAATGAAGGGCTGCACGAGATATATGTTGTGGCGTACGACAATTATTCTAAGAATAAAACAGATATGATTCATTTATACATTGATAAAACGGCACCTAACTCATTTAATTTTACATATGGACATCATAATAATTATTCTGTTGAATTTTGGGCAAAGGATCTTTCCGACGGCTTGTCAGGTATAGCAAAAGTTGAGTATTATAAAGGAACTGGAAAAATTGGGGAAGGTGTACAACCCGACCAATTTCAATTTCTTTGGTTTGGTCCGAATGGGACTCACGATATTTGGGCAAGGGCATATGATCAAGCTGGTAATTATGTAGACTCTAATAATAATGAGACTGTTATCATTATTTATGGAACAGAAAAGGGAGAAGATCCGATAATAATCATTCCAAAATTAAATGATACTGGCTGGTTATTAGGTTCGCAAATTGCACTTATAATTGGTTCAATTGGTGGAATATTAGCAATCTTATTTATAAAAAAGAGAAGAAAAAACCAAAAAACGTCTAAAATGTTAAAAATTTACCAGAAAAATAAAAAGTGCTAATAAATTAATTTACGTTTTTGACTTTCATTATTAAGTTAGATAAAGAAGTTGTTGGAATACTTCTCAATTACTATTTTTTATGGCAAAATTGTAATAATAAAAATTCTAAAAAGAAATATTAAAATTTAGCAAAAAAAGCAGTTTTAATGATTGCAGTTAATATTTATAATACGAACATTAAATTTTGTTATTAGAGAATTAATTAAAAACGATAATTTGCTAATAAATTAATTACTTCTCCAATTATTATTAATACTGGTGGATTAAATTCTTGATCCTTCGTTTTATTTATTACAGTTTCAAGGGTTGCTGTTAAAAATTTTTGATCTGGGAAATAACCATGTTCTATTATGGAAATAGGTGTTTTTTTAGGTAAACCACCTTCAAGCAAAGATTTCACAATATCTGAAAGATTTTTTAATCCCATCAATATGACTAGTGTGTCTACTGCTTTAGCTAATAATTCAAAATTTACTTTTTTCTTTTCTTTGGCGGGATCTTCGTGTCCAGTTACAATTCCAATAGAAGAAGAATATTTTCGATGTGTCAATGGAATATTAAATTGTATTGGAATTGAAAGTGCACTTGAAATTCCTGGAATAATTTCAAATTCAATATTATTTTTTATAAGAAATTCTAATTCCTCTGCACCTCTCCCAAAAATAAAAGGATCACCGCCTTTTAATCTTATTATCTTCTTATTTTCGTTTTGATATTTTAAAAACATATTGAAAATCTTTTCTTGAATTATATTTTGTTTTCCATATTCCTTTCCAACATTAATAAGTTCGGCAGATTTTGGAGCCAATTTTAATATTTCTTTATTAACCAACCTATCATAAAGAATTATATCTGCTTCTTTGAGGATTTTTAATGCTTTAATAGTAATTAATTCTGGATCTCCGGGTCCCGCTCCTATTATATATACTTTTTCTTTACTCAATTGAAATTTCTCTCCTCTTTAATTGCTCATCAATTTTGTTTAAGATTTTAAATCCACCATTTTTCTGAATTTTATTTGCTAATTTTTCAGCCATTTTTTTATATTCGTAAGGTTTTCCTGTAATACTAGCAGAAATTCTTTGATTTCCATCCAAACTTAAAATTTCCCCTTTTAAGTGTAAACTCTTTTCTATTATCTGTCCCAAAACTCCAATTGGAATCTGACAGCCTCCACCCATATTATTTATAAACGCCATTTCTGCAAGAGTTTCAAGAGAAGCTTTTTGATCATTGATTTTACTTAATAATTTAATTAGATTATGATTATTTGCTCGTGTTTCTACAGCTAATGCACCTTGACCTGCAGCTGGTAAAATAAATTCTGGGAGTTCAAATACATTAATTTTTAGATTTAACCTTTGCACTCCGACCTTTGCTAAAATTATCGCATCAAATTCTCCTTTATCAACCTTCTTGATTCTGGTGTCTATATTTCCCCTTATATTATTAATGTTAACATCTTTTCTAAGATATAATACCTGACTTCTCCTACGAAAACTGCCAGTTCCAATTATAGACCCCGATTTTAAGTCAGTTAAATTCTTATTTTCTCTTGAATATATTGCGTCTTTATAAGTTTTTCTCTTTGGAATTGCACCTAAGAATATACCCTCAGGAATTGTAGAAGGTAAATCTTTCATACTATGAACACTTATGTCAATTACCCCTTCTAATAACGCTTTATCTATCTCTTTAACAAAAACCCCTTTTCTACCTAACTTATGAACTGGAGTTTTATTGAATTTATCTCCATGGGTCTTGATAATTCTTAATTCATATGAATATTTATTTGATACTTTTTTTAATTCGGAAATTACTTCCTCTGCTTGGATTAATGCAAGTTTACTTCCCCGAGTTCCAATAATGATTTTTTCTATTGTCAAACTGATTTACCTTATTCTTTTAAAAACCATTTCAAGAACTGAAACAGTTTTTTTAATATCATCGGAATTATGCTCAGTAGAAAGAAAACAAGTTTCATAATTTCCAGGAGGAATAAAAATTCTATTTTTATGCATTTCTAAATAGTAATTTTGAAATTTTTTATGGTCTGCACTTTTACATGAATTATAATCAAAAACATTATTTTTTGTAAAGAAAATTTGCCACATGGATTCAATTTGGTTAATAATTAGGTCTATTTTATTATTTTCTGCTAAATTTTTTATTTTTTTTGTTAAATCGGTACATGAATTTCGAAGATTCTTATATATATTTGGATTTTTTTTAAGTTTCTTAATTGCTGTTATTCCAGCAAGAGTTGAAATTGGATTACCAGAAAAAGTACCTGCTTGATATATTTTTCCTGATTTTTCTTTATTAATTGACGCAGGTTTGATTCTACCTGCTGGAGATATTAATTCCATAATTTCCTTTTTTCCACCATAAGCTCCAGTACAAAAACCATGTCCAATAATTTTTCCTAGAGTTGTAATATCTGGTATAATCTTGAAATATTCTTGGGCCCCACCCAATGCTAATCGAAAGCCAGTAATAATTTCATCGAAAATTAATAAAGCATTATATTTTTTTGTCATTTCTCGTAATAATTGAAGATAGTCTTCTTTTGGAATGACAACGCCCATATTACCTACTACGGGCTCAACTATGACTGCAGCAATGTCATTTCCCAATTTTTGAAAAGTCTTTTCAACTGCATCGAAATCATTATAAGGAAGTATAATTGTATACTTCGCTAATTCTTTTGGAATACCCAAAGAGTCAGGAATCCCGAAAGTAGAGGCTCCAGAGCCTGCTTTAACCAATACGCTGTCATGAGCTCCATGGTAACATCCTTCGAATTTAATTATGTAATCTCGACCTGTATATCCTCTTGCGAGTCGTATTGCGCTCATTGTGGCTTCAGCTCCACTATTTACTAGTCGAACCATTTCTATACTCGGAAAAGCATTAATAATTAATTTTGCAAGCTCATTTTCAAATGGAGTCGGAATTCCAAACATAGTTCCTTTATTTAATTGTGATTTTACAGCTTCAATAATATCTGGATCTGCATGTCCGAATATTAGAGGACCGTAAGCCATACAATAATCTATATATGTGTTTCCATCAACATCCTTTATTTTACTTCCAGTTCCTTCCTTAATAAAAAATGGATATGGTGAAAAAGCTCTTACTGGACTATTTACGCCTCCTGGGATTAAATTAATTGCTTCATCGTATAATCTTTTTGAGATTTCTGTATTCATTAATATAACTCCTTAATCAAGCCATTTTGCAACGTCTTTTGCAAAATAAGTTAAAATTAAATCAGCACCTGCGCGTTTAATTGAATTCAAAACCTCTAAAACTATCTTTTTCTCATCTATCAAGTTTTGAGCTGCTGCTGCCTTGATCATACCATATTCCCCGCTTACGTTATATGCCGCTGTTGGATATTGAAATTGGGTTTTAACTCGATAGATGATATCTAAATAAGATAATGCCGGCTTAACCATAATAATATCTGCACCTTCTTTTATATCAAGAGCAACTTCTCTAATTGCTTCATCACTATTACGGTAATCCATTTGGTAAGAAGAACGATCTCCAAATTTGGGGGTAGAAAAAGCAGCTCCTCGAAAAGGTCCATAAAAGTTTGATGCATATTTTGCTGCATAACTTAAAATTATTGTATCTTGTTTTTTATTTTCATCAAGTTTTTTACGTATAGCTCTCACTCTGCCATCCATCATATCACTTGGTGCTACAATATCTGCTCCTGCCTCTGCATGACTCAAAGCAGTTTTAGCTAGTAATTCTAAAGTAGGTTCATTTAAAATTTTTCCATTTTTAACAATTCCACAATGACCATGGCTCATAAATTGACATAAACAAACATCTGTTGTAATTAGAATCTTATCTCCTAGTTCCTCTTTGATATTTTTAACTGTTTTTTGAACAATACCATCTGGAGCATATGCAGAGCTTGCTTTTTCATCCTTATTTTTAGGAATTCCAAATAGAATAATAGCAGGTATTCCTAGATTTGCAATTGATTTTACTTCATCAGTAATTGCTTCAAGAGGATAATGATAAAGTCCAGGCATTGTACTAATCTCTTGAATTGAATTTATGTCTTCTCTAACGAATAAAGGATAAATCAAATCAGTTTTCAATAGTTTAGTCTCTGCTATCATATTCCTAATTGAAGCAAATTGCCTTAATCTTCGTAATCTTAAGTTTGGATAAGACACACCCATTTTTCTCATCTTTATTTTTTCTCTACACTTTTTATTTTCAATAAGAACTTTATATATTGGATTTCTATTTCACAATTTTCCTACAATTTAATAATATATTTAATTTAATTTTTCAAATTTGTTCAGAAAATAGAGATTTTTTAAATTGATAACTGTATATAAAGGATTTTTTTTGGAAAAATGGATAGACATTTGGACGTTCTGTTAATTTTATATCCATACCGTGACTATAAATAATAGGAGATAGACCGAAATCATAAATTATCCCAAATAGATGTCTAACCCTAAAATGTAAATTTCTATTATTTATCACATTTTTTTGAAAATACAATCAAATTCATTAAGAATTTCAGTGTTACCATGAGTTTTTTTCGTTAAATTATAAATATCAAATAAATAAAATCCAGTTTTGTATAAGAAATCAAAAACCCTAATTAAATTATCGGATTTTCGTCCTTTTCGTATCAGAGAGATTTCTATTATGATAGAATCTACTTTATTTTTAAGAGTATCTTGGCCTCCCTCTAACACTTCATATTCTACTCCTTCAACATCGATTTTAATTATATTAATGTGCTTAATGTTATTTTTTTTAACAAAATCATCTAATTTCATGACTGAAATTTCTTGTGTCCTTACTTCTTGAATAAAATGAAAAGAATTTTTAAAATCTTTATGTAAGGGGATTAAAGAATGCGCTGGATGATATGTGGTTATATTTAATTCTTTTTTTGTATTTTCGTTAAAAAAACCTAATTTATTTAAATTCACTCTTTCTTTATATCTTCTAATATTCCATTTTAATATTTCAAAAGTTTTTGGAAATGGTTCAAACGCCCAGATTATTGATTTTGGAAAATATTTTAAAAAGTCTAAAGTAACAGAACCAACATTAGCTCCTACATCAAAAATAACACGAGAATTTTTATTAAGGTCGGCTTTTTTAAAAATAGATTTCAAATCACTTTTTTTACCAAGTTTTAGAATTTTAGAAATTATTAAATTATCTTTGATAAGTAGTTTTAACGTTCTAATCATGAAAACTTTATTCCTTTTCTTTTTATTTTTTAAATATTAAAGATATTTATTAAAGATATTTTATGAATTACATTAATATTTTTCATCTACTCACTTCAATAAAAAAATTAAGTTGGCCATTTTAATAAATCAAGAATTTAGGAAGGGCTAAATTTGAGTCTTGAAGATATTGAAATCGATTATAAACTCTGGTTAAAACGAAAAAAAGAAAATATATTAGGTAAGGGTGGAGCTGCATTATTAGAAAATATTGATAAATTCGGTGACATAGGAAAAGCAGCAAAAGAATTGGGATATTCTTATAAATATGCATGGAATATATTACAAAAGATTAAAAAACGATTCGGAGAAGCACCAGTGGAAACCTTTAAAGGAGGAACAGGTGGAGGTGGAGGGTCAAACG
>JABXJV010000467.1 GCA_013375355.1 Candidatus Helarchaeota archaeon | reverse complement strand
TTATAAGTTGTTTATTAATAGTAGTTTAGAAAATACAAAAAATGATATTTTGACCATTTTCAACCAAATTTTAACCATTAAAATGGGAGGTGTAGGGCAATAAATATCTCCCTATATTCACCGCTGGCGAAGATGTTCTTCACCTTCGCTAATACTAATAAAATTACATGCAATCTTCATGCCATTATTGAAAAACTATCGACAAATTTTCTCGATTAACACTTCCTTTCAATTGTTTTTAGGTAAAGGTCTTCTTTTTCATTCATAATTTTCTTCTCCTTTTTTTCATAATCTCTATATCCTGCCAAATGCAAAAGACCATGAATTATCAATCTTTTCAATTCCTCATCAAAACAAACTGAATAATATTTAGCCTGGTCTTTAATTATGTCAAAGTTTACATATATTTCTCCTTCAACTCTTTGCTCTGAAAGGTTGAATGAAATTACATCTGTTGCTGTATTTTTATTAAAAAATCTTTTATTCAAATCAATGATAAATCCCTCATCCACAAAAATAACAGAAATATCATAGTCTGAAATATTCTCACTTTTCAGAACTTCCCGACACAAATATAAAATTTCGCTCTTATCGAATTGAGCCTTATATTTACTGTTTTTTGTTAGAATTTTTATTTTGTGCAACCTTCTCCAGTGGTTGAGCCTTTTCTTTAATTGACGCCTCTTTTACCTGGGAGGGATATTCAATTCTCGCATGAAACATCCCAGCCAGTATTTTTACAAAACTATCAGAGATCGAACTCAAATCTTTAAAAGTAAGCTCGCATTCATCGAGCTGTCCATCTTTAAATTTATTCTCCATCACAGATGAGACTAATTCTTTGATTCTTGCAACCGATGGATTCTTCAAAGACCTTGAAGCAGCTTCAACTGCATCTGCCAGCATAAGTATCCCAGCCTCCTTTGTTTGAGGTTTTGGACCGGGATATCTGAAATCTGTTTCATTCAAATATTTAGGGTCCGTTTTCTGAGTCGCCAATTCATAAAAAAACGAAATCATACTCGTCCCTTGATGCTCAGATATAAAACTTAAAATCTCCCTCGGAAGTTTGTATTTTTTCCCTATTTCAATCCCCTCTTTCACGTGAGAAGAAATTATTAAACAACTCATACTCGGTGTCAACTTATCATGAGGATTCGGTCCATCTTGATTTTCAGTAAAATATTCAGGCTTTATCATCTTTCCAATATCATGATAATATGCCCCTACCCTTGCCAATAAGGAATTTGCTACTATCGACTCGGCTGCCGATTCTGCAAGATTGCCCACGATTATACTGTGATGATAAGTCCCGGGAGCCTTAATCGCCAGATTCCGCAGTAGTGGATGATTCAAGTCAGAAAGTTCTAAAAGTGTCATATTTGTCGTCATACCAAAAGACCACTCAAATATATAAAGCATCCCTAATGTTATTATCGGCGAAAAAAAACTGTTCGGTAAGGCATATAAATATATATTCTTTAGAATCTCATTCCAGGGTAAAAATCTGAAAAGACCCATTGAAACAAGCGAAATAAAATATGCTAAAAGTATATATAATATAGAATGGAAAAACT
>JABXJV010000466.1 GCA_013375355.1 Candidatus Helarchaeota archaeon | reverse complement strand
TTCTGATGAATTAGCCCAATCAGTTAAAGCTTGTTGCATATAGGCAGCAAAAAATAATCCATGAGCGATCACACCATTTAAACCAGTCCGCCATGCTGCCCAATCGTCCATATGAATGGGATTTCTATCACCAGATGCATATCCATATTCTCTTATCATCTTACGATTCAATGGTTCTTTAACAAGTGGTGTTATTTCATCCCCAACTTTAATCTCTTCAAATCTTGGAAGGACCACAAAACCAACTCTTTAAAAATATTAGATTTGTTTGAAATTAAATAGAATGAGTAAAGTTATAAAAATTTTTGAATTTCTAAAAAAAAAATTAAAAAAAAAGAATATAAAGAAAATTTTATTATTTTATAGCTACTATACCAGTTCCAACTATCGAATTTCTATTCCTTACTATTCCAAATTTGAATTTTTCACCCTTTTTTTTACCTACAAATTCCGCAGTTATTACGTCCTTTTTTACCCTAATCCAGTCCCGAACAAGAGGTTCGTCTGCCATTAAATCTTTCCGACGGACTTCAATACCTTTTGGTTCAAATACTAATTCATGTTTCTTTTCACCGGTTGCTGTAAAATCAATATTAATTTTAATTGGTGTATCAGCTAATGCCTTCAAGACTTCTTCATCACTCATATTGGATTTTGCTCTACCCCTTAAGTAATAGGTTTTTGTTGTGATGATTATATCTAAATCAACCAGTTTTTCACCATCTTTTTCATACTTCTTTTTAATAATGGCCTTAAAAATTACAATATCTCCTGGTCTGGTCATACCAGTCATTCTACCGCCATACTTCCTTACATTTTCGGCACCGATCCAGTCAACTAACATTTTTCCAATCATCGCATGAGTATATAATCCATGTGCTATTACGCCTTTATTGAATAAGCCGGCAAATTCGTCCTGATGAATAGGATTCTGATCTCCTCCAGCATCTGCATAAACCTTAAATTCTGCTCTCATTAAAGGTCCGTATGTCATCGAAGTTCCAATTTCTCCTTCTTTAAGTTCATCCCAATTTACCATAATATCATCTCCTAATCTTTAAGGTTGAATCCTCCTTTTTGACAAACTACTCCGATTTCAGAAATGCATACAGTCTTACCAATTTTTGATTCATCACTACTTACTACAACTTTGGATATAGCTTCTAAAGCCATAACAAGCATTCCATTTGATTTTACTTCAATGCTTTTTATACTCGGAACAGTTTCTACTTTATCCCCATCCTTAAGAGGTGGAGCACCTTTGGGAAAAGAATACACTTGTCCTCCATGTAGAATTGCTAATGGATTCGTAATAATACTCGATCCATCTTCATTTTTTGCACTTCCAGCGCCTCCAAGGGCTGGAAAAACGTATGCATTCGCATAAGCTGGATGTGCTATCGGATCATCTCCAAAATATTCAGGTTGTGTAGCTCCAATGCTTTTTGCAAACGCAAGTAATTTTTTCTTCTTGATTTTAAATTTAGTTCCTTTCAAAGTTTGACCAATTAATCCCGACATAGTTAATCAACTCAAAATTATTTTTTATTTACTAATGTTTTTCAATACTTTTTTGAAATTTTAATTTTTTTTGTCATATTTCAAATATATCAAGTCAAGGAAATGGGAAGACATCTTTAAAAAATATATCAAAAATTAAATCCAGTTAGAAAAATTTTTATCCAATTAATCAAATATTATATTTGGATGAAGGAATAATCTTCTTTATCGAGGACCAATTGAAAAAATGATGATATTTGGTGCAAAAAAAGAAGTACATCCGGACAGAAACTACTACTAATCCATAGATGGGCTCTTCTTGATGATAATGGTGATTGCCTAGAGATGAAATGAAGTCAGCTTACCCAGGTGGAATACAAGTAGTTTCCTTAAAGCTGGTGGTAATCCCTACATGAGAGAACTTGCCAGAGGATTGGACTAATGTCTAACAGTGAAGGTAGGAGTTAGTGTTTAGGGGTACAGCCAGCTCCCCTTTTTTTAATTAACAAGGATATCAAGACAAACATGATTTACGTGGGGGCGATAGGATTTTATAAATTCAACATGTTCTAATTTAGTTTTTTTATTAAATTCTTTACCAATTATAGAAACATCTTCTAATAATTTTTCGGGAGGATCGGAATCATTTAAAAGCCCTTCATAATGAATTATACTTTTTTTCGGATTTATAACCTGAAAGGCTGTAGGTAAAGCATCCTTAGGGGAGGGTAATAATCCCATAATTATTCTATCTGCTTTCTCTTTGATTTTTAAGGCCTCAGTCTTACAATCTCCCAAAATTGGTTTAATTTTATCCGAGACTTTGTTTATTTTAATATTTTCAACTAAATAATGATATGCAATTGGATTCATTTCAAATGCATAAATCCTTTTTGGATTAGCCAATCTTGCAATGTTTAGGCAAAAATAGCCTACTCCTGAAAAAAAATCAAAAATAATTTCATTTTTCACTAATTTCGGATATCTTTTTCGCTCATTTATATTACCTTTAGCAAACATTATTTTACTTACATCCAGTTTATACAAGGTTCCATGTTCTTTATGAATCGTTTCAGTTGATTCTCCTATGACTAATTCAATTTGTGGAGTTCGAAATTGACTGTATATTGCACCTTTGTTGAGACAAACTGCATCGCAATTCGAAACAATATTTTGAACAGCTTCAGCGATAACATCTTTTCTATTCCATAATTGATTCTTAAGGTTTAATATAACAATTGTACCAATTTGTTGGAAACCCGAAGGAAGGAATTTTATCTCAATTTCGTTTAAGATCCCTTTTAATGCTTCTCGAAGCCTTTTTTTAAAAGAACTCTTCACTTCAATAACCAATTTCCATCTAATGAAGGAAAATAAATGAATTAAAATTTTAAATTATTTTTTCTCTTTAATTATTTTGGAAACAAGCCTGTTAACTTCTTCTAATGCCTCATCTAATTTATTTTTAGAGATAAATGTTTTCAGATTTTTGTTTTTTTCTAAATTCTTGAGAAAGTCTTCTCTTTCGTTTTGGTTTTTTAGAATGGTTAAAATCTTATTTCGTGCATAATTTTGGACCTTTAACCATAATATATCTTCATCAGATATTAAATCATGTATTTTATTTTTTAATTGCCTTGCTAACCTAGGACTTTTTCCTTTAGTAGAGACTGCAATTAAAATATCATCTTTTTGAAAATGAGCGGGAATAATGATATCCGACATTTGATATTTTTGTGCGATATTTACCAGTATCCCCATAGATTTTGCAATATCTGCAATTCTTTGGTTCAATTCAAAATCGTCAGTAGCAATAGAGATTAAATAAGTATCTTTAAGCCATTTCTCGATATTCTTTTCAGTAACCTTCTCATAAATCAGGTTAATTTTATCTTCTTTGTGTAAATCCTTGATAATTTGAGTAAATGATTCACTTATTATTGTAACTTTGCCCCCTCCGTCAATAAATTTTTTAATACGGCGCTCACTTACCTTTCCTCCTCCAATAACTAAGATCTTCTTATTTTTTATATTCAAAATAACAGGTAACAGTTAAATCACTTTACAAATCAATTACAGCTTGAATACGATCCTTTACAATTTCTACAATTCTTGAATCTATTCCTAAAGTCTCTGCATAAATTAATTTAATTGTCTTCCCTTGAAAATTTATATTTTTTAAATTTTCGGATTCTAAACCAAGCATTTTTGGAATGTCTTCTTTAGTATGAACACCATGCGATAAAAATACAGGAATTACAATTATTTTTTCAATATTTTTACCTAAATTGGAATAAATTTTTTTATTAAGTGCTTCTTTTCCATCGATCATAAAAGCAAAATCTATATCATAAGTTGAATAGTCTGAAGCAATTAATTCCTTTAATTTTTTAAAATTTTCTTGCGCATAAGGTAATGAACTGCCATGTCCAAGAAGTATTACTTTAACATTTTTTTTCATAAAAAAAGTTGTAAAACTGTTATTTATTAATTTTATATTTAGGAGTTATGAGAAAAATTGGAATTTATATACAAGTTTTGTAACCCTAATATCCGGGATTTAGAACGTCCATTACATGGTGGAAATATTTTTGAAAAATATTCTAAGACTTTGATTGAATGGAAAGATTTAATTGATTTTAGCACTAATATTAACCCTTTAGGACCTTCTAAAGAAGCCCTAAATGCCATTCAAAACAATTTATGGCAAATTTCATATTATCCAGAAACAACTTCACAATTATTACGTGAAGAAATTTCAATTTTCTTCAATAAACAAATTTCTCCAGAATCAGTTATTGTTTGTTCCGGTCTTACTGAATTAATCAATTTAACAGCAGAAGTTCTTATACGACCAAATAATGAGGTTTTAATACCAGTTCCGACTTATGGAGAATATAGTTGGGCTGTCGAGAAATTTGGAGGACGCCCAATGTTTCATTTTCTAAAAGCACAAGAAAATTTTTGTATGGATAAGTTGATAGAGTCTATTAGTCCAAATATTAGAGTTATTTATTTATGCAATCCCAATAATCCCACAGCTCGTCTTGAAAATCCTAAATTATTAAAGGAGATTATTGAATATGCAAATAAAAATAAGATTTTTGTTTTAGTTGATGAAGCATTCATAGATTTTTGTGATTCTAAATCATCTCTTGTTATTCAGATAAATAATCATCCTAATTTGATTGTTTTCCGTAGTTTTACAAAATTTTTTGCTCTAACAGGACTCAGAATTGGTTATGGATTAGCTAATAAAGAAATTATTAAACTACTAATGAAAGGAATATTATCGTGGAATGTAAATTGCTTAGCTCAGATTGGGGCTATAAATTCTTTAAGAGATCAAAATTATATCCAAAATACATTAAAAATAATGAATAAAGAAAGAGAATATTTATTGAATTCTTTAAAAAATTTTAAAAATATAAGAGTATTTCCATCAGCCACCAGTTATATTTTATTTCAATTAAATCCTGAAATAGAACCTAGGGTTTTTGAAGAAAAATTAATGCAAAACAGAATTATGGTAAGAAATTGTGGTAGTTTTAAGGGTCTAGATAATTCATTTTTTAGGATTGGTATAAAAAAGCGAGCAGATAATGAAAAATTAATTAATATTATAAGAAAAATTTTAGATGAGGAAGGTTAAACAAAAGTAAAATAATTAAATTTATTAATGAATAAGAGTTTTTAAGGGATTAAAGTGGATTTTTTCAAATTTCTGTTTGACTTCTTTATTTTTCATTTAATAATTCTATTAAGTGCTCTTATTTTTGATTTAATACTGGGAGATCCTCCCAGTCGATTGCATCCAGTTATATGGATTGGGAAACTAATTAATTCTTTAAAATCAAAATTAAAAAGTAAATCACCTAATACTCCTAAATGGGATAAATTGAAAGGGTTTTTAATAACTTTTCTTTCTCTCATTATATTTTTGGCTCCTCTTGGAATCGGTTTTTGGCTGATAAAGAAATTTCTTATTGAATATTTAGAGATTTATGGGATTTTGATTTATGTTTTAGTTATTGCAGTATTTTTTAAATCTTCATTTGCTATACGTTGTTTGAGAGATTCTACAATCCCAATTGCAAGAGAAATCGAAAATGGGGAATTATCGATAGCAAAAAGCTATCTAAATATGATAGTCAGGCGTGATCCTAAAGATTTAACTGAAGAACAAGTGATTTCTGCGGCAGTCGAGTCTATCGCAGAAAGTTCAGTAGATGGTATAACTTCTCCGATATTCTTCTTTTTCATTTTTAATTTAGTTGGGTGTTTTTTTG
>JABXJV010000048.1 GCA_013375355.1 Candidatus Helarchaeota archaeon | reverse complement strand
CCGCTTCTTGAGTCTGAGCTACAGGGATTTTCTTTGGTTTTTTCGCTTCCTTGACTTTTTTAATTGGAGTTATAACACTTTCAAAAAGGTTTAAATATGTCATTGCCCCTAATAATAAATTTCCTTCTAAAGAATTACGATCACTAACTTTTAGGGGTTCTGCAAACTTAACTTCTGCTTCTAATAAGAAATCCATTATTTTATCAGAACTGAATTTTATTTCAGGATGTTCAGCATTTAATTTTTTAATATTTGAAATATCTTTCAAGACTCTTTTATTCCATTTTTCAAATTCATCTAAATTGTAAATAAAAACTCCATGTTGAATTGATGTCGAGCTGAACCATCCAATCATATCACGAATTATAAAACCAGTGCAGTTACCTTGAGACCAATCTATTTTTGGATGAAATTCCTTACATACGAGATCGCTCATACCAGAAATGATATTACATGAATAATTTTCTTTTCCCCAATTATCCCATGCCAGATAAATGAACTTTTCCTCCCCTCGATGTTCTATTTTTAATTTAACTTTATCATTTTCTAAAACAAAATCTCCTATTTTCGCTGTTGCAGCTGTGTTTAATGGTGCCTGTCCTTCTTGCTGAGGGGGAGTTGTAGGTTGTTTAGTTTGCGAAGTTTGTGAAGCCGTAGGTTTGGTAGGAGGTGCTATTATTTTAGAAGCAGGTTTTGAGGTCGGTTTTTCTGTAATAGGTAATTTTAATAAAAATAAACAATGCGGACATCTGCAAACTCCACCTTCAATCATTTTACTTTGTTTAGCCCACTCTTCAGCACAGTGAATATGCATTCCTGTTTTGCAATATGGACATAATCTAATGCATTCCGTAGTTCCATCAACAGGGCAATTATTAGATCTACAAATTTCACAAAAATTTACTTTTACTCCCATTAATTTATTTACCGCCTTTTGCATCTCTTCTGAAAGGCTGGTCAAATCTAATAAATCAGCAGCAATTAAGGATAAATTTGGCATCGTTTTTTTCAATTCAAAGACATCTTTTTTATGGCTCAAGCTTTTTATAGTAACTTCAAGCAAGGATTTATCATAAATATTATAAAATTCCCCTAGAATTGCCATTGATTCTAATAATTTACCAAAAGATCTAGTTTCCAGTTTTGAAATTTCAATACAATCGGTGATTATTCCTAATTCCGCAGCTACATTTGCCCTCTCGATGGGGTCAATGCTAGAAAGTGATGCTTTTCCATCTGATATTATTAAGATACGATTAACATTCCCCCCACTAGCAGAATCTCCTGCCTTTGCCATCTTTTGACCTATGAATTGAACTGTAAACCCCATACCTTCGCCCAAAGCTGAAATTCCGTGTACCCTAACATTTTTTATTGCACTAATAATTTGATCTAAATCATCAGTATAATCTTGCACTACTTGACCAGTTGTAGAATATGTGATAAGTGCGAATCGATCTGCTTTATCTATATTATGTTTTAATTTGACCCATTCTATAAGAGCACTTTTAACAGCTTCAATTCTGCAAGGATTAAAATCTTTTCTTGCCATCGAACGTGATACGTCCATTAGAATGACAGTATCTTCAATATCAAATTCTCTGGTGTCTGACATGCAATCCCATTTTAAAGTTCTAATAATCTTCTTTATTCATTATTTATTAATAAATGAAATTCTACCATATTAAATGATATAGTAAACAGAAAATGAATATTGTTATTGTTTTTATTACCCCCCTTAAGTCATCTTATAGTAGTCTCAAGAGAATTAAAATGAAATAAGAGACTATCACTTAATTAAAGTTTTTAGGTTAGCTATTTTATCAATTAAGTCCAAATATTTTTGAATACCTGATTTTTTTATTCTATAATGAATAAACTTTCCACTTTTTATGCCTTCTATTAAATCACTTTCTTCTAATTTTTGAAGATGATGAGATATAGTGGATTGTTTTAAATTGAGCGCAATCGAGAATTCACAGATACACATTTCTTCCTTTTCAATGAGCATTTGAAAAATTAAAAATCGATTCATTTCGGATAAAGCTTTATTTATTTTTAGAAATATATTTAATTCTTGATTTTTTTCAAGGTTTTCTTTTAATTCTCTTAATTCATTAATATATTTATTTATGTCAGAGGTATCTTGCTTACATTCCATTAGTATTTTTAATTGTTTATGTTCAATATCTTCCGTCATTTAATAACCCTATTAATTTTGACATTTATAATTATATTTTTATATCGATTTTCATCATTTCAAATAGATAATCATCGATTTATAATTAAATCAAAAGTATTTAAAGGTGTTTAAATTGGAAGAAGAAACAGAAGAAGTAAAAATGGGTATATTTGAGAAATATTTGACATTATGGATTGTATCTTTTATGATAATTGGTATTTTATTAGGTCAATTTTTTCCATTTATTTCAGATGCTCTTGCAGGTTTTCAAGTTGCTGGGTTTTCTGTACCTATTGCAATATGTTTATTCTTTATGATGTATCCAACTCTTATTAATATTGAACTTTCCGAGTTAAAAAATGTCGCTAAAGCCCCAAAACCCATGTTAGTAACAGTAATAGCAAATTGGCTGATAAATCCTATATTAGGGTTTTTTTTGGCTCACGCCTTTTTTGATGCAGGTGTAAACTTTTTTAATCCAAATCAAGAATATATTGTTGGTTTACTTTTATTAAGTGCTTCTCCATGCACAGCAATGGTTCTTTTTTGGAATAAATTTGGTAAAGGAGATATTAATCAAGGATTAATTAACACATCTCTAAATAGTATTCTTATTTTGTTTCTATATTCTCCTCTCGCTACTTTATTAATAGGATTAAGTGGAATTCATGTCCCATTTGAGACTTTATTATTTGGTACAATATTTTTTCTAGCAATTCCATTAACTTTAGGAATTATCACAAAAAAAATAATCTATAATAGGAAAGGAAAAGAATATTATACAAATAATTTTAAACCTTTCCTAGACAAAATAGCAATAATTGCATTATTAATTACATTAGTTGTACTATTTTCACTTCAAGGAGATGTTATTATCAATAGACCCTTGGACGTTTTAATCATAACTATTCCATTAGTCATTGGATATGTTATAATGTTTTCTTTGGTATTTTTAGCTTGTTGGGCTATGAAATTTACATACGAACAATCTGTTACGTCAACTATTATAGGATCTAGTTCGCATTTTGAAATCGCAATTGCAACTGCTATCGCCTTATACGGAGTAGGAAGCTCCGCAGCATTCGCCACGGTTATAGGACCTTTATGGGAAGTTCCTTTAATGGTGGCATTTATAACTATAGCTTGGAAATTAAAAGATCGTTTTCCAAGAAAACGAAAATAGATATAGAATATCAATTTTTTTTGAATTATACTGTTTAGTTATATTCAAAGTATGATAATAAATCATTAATATTTTCTTTATTTTTTGCAGAAATACAAAAATAACGATATTTAGAGATAATAGGTTCCAAATATTGAATGGTTGATTCAAATTCTTGTTTTGAAATCAAATCATATTTATTAAAAATTAATATAATTTTCTCAGAATCTATTCCAATGTCCTTTAGCAATTCTAAACCATATTTTAATTTATGATTAATTAAATCAAGCTCATCATCAAGTGCTATTAAATATGCTAAAATATCAGCATTTTGCATATCTAATAAGTTCAATTCGAAGCTTTTAATCAATCTAGGATCTAAACCTATTACAAATCCTATGGTATCAACTAGAATTAAATTAATATTTTTATTAATTCTTCGATATTTACTCGATAAAGTGGTAAAAGGTTGATCGCTGATAAGTTTTTTCGCTCCAGTTAGTAAATTAAATAAAGTAGTCTTTCCCGCATTATAATATCCTACTATGCAACAAATTTTTCCACCATTCAAAATCTTTCTTCTTTTTTGGATTCTTTCTAATTTCTTCGCTTTAAGTGACTCAATTTCAGTTCGTATAGCCGCAATTTTCTTATCATAACTTTTAATTTTTGAGTGAAATGCGAATTCTCCTGGACCAAATTTTCGAGCTGGTAGATCTTGTTTAAATTTTATATTTGCTTGTAATTTATAGAAAGGAAATTGCTTTCTTAATTGGGCTAATTGAATTTGAATTTTTGAAAGTTTGTCAGATGCATTTTGTTCAAAAATCTTTAGCGTAAGTTCATATCTATCCAAAATTTCAATCTCTTGATTACCAGATAACTCGGTTAGTAAGTTAAGTTTTTGTTTACTTGTTAATGTGTTGTAAAAAATAACAGATTCAATATTTTGCTCTTGAATTAATTGCTTTATCTCTTGAACTTTACCTTTTCCTATAAGAAATTTAGACCTTTTTTTTGAACGTGTTTGAACTATTTCCTCCACTATTTGATAATTTAAGGATTCTACGAGCTTTTTCAGTTCTGAAATTTGAACTTTATAAAAAAAATGATCATGAATGTCTGTCTTAAGCATGCATAGGATGGTTTTTTTCATTTTATAATCTTCTATAGAATTTAAATATCATTTTTTTAATTTAATACCAATATATTTTTGAAAAAGATAAAGGCTGAGTTATTACTCATCCAATAATTAAATAGTAATAAATTATTTCGTAGTATTTTTTATTTGCTAACAAAATTAATAAAATATACATTTTGTTGTTTATAAGAGGTGAAATTTTAAGTTGAGTACGATAGCTGAAAAAATTATGGCATCGCATTGTGAAAAAGATATTGTAAAACCAGGAGAATTTATCACTGCAAAAATTGAGTTGATAATGTCTCATATCGGTACTGCGAAGGTAGCTATAGATTTTGGTAAGATTAGACCGTCAAAGCTAAGGAAAGTGTTTGATACCGATAAAATTGTGATATTATTTGATCACTATGTCCCCGCACCGAACGAGCGAATGGCTATGGCACATGGTCTCATCAGACAATTCGCAAAGAAACAAAAAATAAAGCATTTTTATGATGTAAAAGCTGGGATATGTCATCAGGTTCTTCCTGAAAAAGGTCATGTAAGACCCGGTATGTTGATTGTGGGCGGCGACAAATCATAATTTTTATGATTCCGCTAAAGCCATACGACAACATATGGAGCGCTTAATGCTGCAAGTTGTGGATTAGGGAATACAGATCTCTTTTATGCTTATGTTAAAGGAGAGTTATGGTTTAGAGTTCCTAGTTCTATTAAATTTAATATTAACGGAAAATTGCCTCATCATGTTATGAGTAAGGATATTATATTAAAAATAGCAGGGGATTATACAGCAGAAGTAGCAACATATAAATCAATTGAATATACTGGAAAGACTATGGAAGATTTATCTATAGCATCTCGAATAACAATGTCCAATTTTTCTCTAGAACTTGGTGCAAAGTTTGCATTTGGTGTTCCGGATCAAAAAGTTGTTGATTGGGTTAAAGCTAGAACAGATAAACCATTCGAATTAGTCAAACCTGATAGTGATGCAGTTTATGAAAAAACATATGAGATGGATGTTTCTGATTTGGAGCCTCAAATCGCCTGTCCACATACGGTTGATAATGTAAAACCCGTGACGGAAGTCCAAGGTACTAAAATCCATCAAGCATTTCTCGGGTCGTGTACTAATGGAAGGTTTGAAGACATTGAAATTGCGGCAAAAATATTGGAAGGAAATAAAGTACATAATGATGTTCGAATGATTGTTACTCCAGCAAGTCAAGAAATTTGGCTTAAAATAGCAAAGACAGGTGTTGCTGAGACATTAATAAATGCTGAAGCACTTATTTGTAACCCCAATTGTGGTGCTTGCTTTGGAGCCCATCAAGGCATGCTTGCACCTGGTGAAAATTGCATTTCAAGTTCAAATAGAAATTTTAAGGGTCGAATGGGATCTGAAAGTGCAGGAATTTATTTAGGTTCTCCAGCCACTGTTGCTGCATCAGCTATTAAAGGAGTAATTACTGATGCTCGGGAATTTTGAAAAATGAGGTGATTAACATGATGGAATTAAAAAAAGGAGGATATAAAGAACAAGTTATTGGGAAAGTATGGCTATTCCCAGATAATGTAGATACTGATGTAATTACACCTGGAAAATACTTGGATGATGTTAAAGCAACACTTGCACATACTTGTGATACTGTTATTAAGGAATTTCCAAGTGAAGTAAAAGAAGGAGATGTAATTGTAGCTGGTCGTAATTTTGGTTGTGGTTCAAGTCGTGAAACTGCTCCAATTATCCTTCGAGAAAAAGGGATTAATGCGGTAGTTGCTGAATCCTTCGCACGTATCTTTTATAGGTCCTCATTTGCAATAGGTCTACCATTATTTGAATTAGACGGGATATCAAAGGAATTTAATACAGGGGATGAGATAGAAATCAATGTTTCTACTGCTGAAATTAAAAATAAGACAACAGGAAAAACCTTTAAAGCTAGTCTTATTCCAGAACTCCTCTTGGATATTTTAAAAGGGGGAGGGTTGGAAAAAAAGTTACTAAAAGAGCTCAAAGAAAAAGGTAAAGAAATGAAAAAGTAAGCATAATAACATAGTAATTTATTTTTTTTCTTTTTATGCAGCAATAAAAAATTAAATAATAACTTTTGAAAAATTATATTTTTATTTGAGTAATAAATAATTTGTCTCAAAAAAGATGATATTTGATAAATTTTCAAAATTCTTTTTATTCATGTAATTGCTTGAGATGAGATAATTGGTAGATAAGGAAAATGAAGAAAAAATAAGTGAAGATTTAAAAAAATGGGAAGAAGGTATTAAAAAATTTGATTTAAAGGATGTTGAAAATACTTCACATTTTAAAATTAAGCCCATATATACTCCATTAGATGCAAAAGAAACTACATATGATGATATCGGCTTACCCGGAGAATTTCCCTATACTCGAGGACCATATTCAACAATGTATAGGGGTAGAACCTGGACTATGCGTCAATATAGTGGTTATCAGAACGCAAAATTGACTAATCAACGTTATAAATTCTTAATTGAACAAGGTCAAACTGGATTAAGTGTAGCCTTTGATTTACCTACTCAAATGGGTTATGACGGTGATCATCCCCTTGCTCAAGGTGAGATTGGACGAACTGGTGTTCCAATTTATACTTTACAAGATATGGAAGACCTTTTTAATGGCATTCCTTTAGAAAAAGTTAGTACCTCCATGACAATTAACTCTCCTACTGCTATTATATTGGCTATGTATATTGCATTGGCTGAAAAACAAGGAGTAACTCCAGATAAGTTACGTGGAACTGTGCAAAACGATATATTAAAAGAATATCTCGCCAGGAATACTTATATATTCCCTCCAGCTCCTTCAATGAGGCTAGTTTCTGATGTGATAGAATATTGTTCTAAAAACCTTCCTCGATTTAACACAATTTCAATCTCCGGTTATCATATTAGAGAAGCTGGAGCGACTGCAGTACAAGAAATAGCATTTACTTTAGCAAATGCAATTGCATATGTCGAGGACGTTTTAAAACGAGGATTGGATATAGATCAATTTGCTAGCCGTTTATCTTTCTTCTTTTGTACTCACAATGATTTCTTTGAGGAAGTAGCAAAATTTAGAGCTGCAAGAAGAATGTGGGCTAAAATTATTAGAAATCGGTTCAAAGCCAAAAATCCTAAATCGATGATGTTGCGATTTCATACTCAAACTATTGGCTCCACTTTAACAGCACAACAACCAGATGTAAATTTAATCCGTGTTGCAATCCAAACCCTTGCAGCTGTAATGGGAGGTACGCAATCACTTCACTCAAGTAGTCGTGATGAGGCTCTTAGTCTTCCAAGTGAAGAAAGTGTTCGATTATCATTAAGAACCCAGCAAGTTATCGCATATGAGAGCGGAGTTGCTAATGCTATTGACCCACTGGGCGGGTCTTATTATTTGGAATTTCTAACAAATAAAATGGAAGAGGAAGCATTTAAAAAAATTAAAGATATTGAGGCAAGGGGTGGGGCAATTAAAGCAATTGAATCAGGCTATATTCAAAAACAAATACAAGAAAATGCATATAAAATACAAAAGGCTATTGAAGATGGAGGGCAAATCGTTATTGGTGTCAATAAATTTCAATTAAAAGATGAAAAGCTTAATTTAGAAATTTTAAAGGCGGATCCAGAAATTCAAAGACAGCAAATTGAAAAATTGGAAAAAATTAAGGAATCAAGGGATAATAAGCTTGTAAAAGAAAAACTTGAAAAAATTAAAGAAATTGCAAAAACCGACGAGAATCTAATGCCTTATTTAATAGATGCTGTAAAAGCTTATGCTACTAATGGGGAAATTTGTGACGTTTTAAAAGAAGTTTTTGGTACTTATAAATTGTCAACTATTATTTAATATATTATTTCAAATGTGGGAAGAGATTTTAGAGTTTTATTCTCTTCTTCGTTTCCAAATTGCTTGTAAAATGACTATTGAAATTAAGAATACTGTCAATAAGATTAAAAGCCATAAACTCCAATGTAATTCGGATTCTAATTGCCACGGAACTTGTGTGAAAAGTAATAAAATAGGCCATCCATACACTTTCAAAATTTCTAATGCATGGTAAGTTGATGAAACTGTAGAAACTGATGTCGCAGGGGAGGATCCAAACCCTCCATATAGTAATCTTTGGCTAGAAAATACCCAAATAATTAATTCAAGAAATTTTATTCTACTAAGTCCGCCTAATAATTTTAAAGCTTTAACTGCTGCGCTAGAGCTTGACATGATAGATCTAATATCATTTGGATTTCCAAACCCTCCATAATCTGATCCGCTTCCTGATTTTTGATTTAGATTTTGACGGGCCGCAATCCAGTTTGCGGCAGCAATTTTATTTATACCTATAAGAGATCCATTGGCAGCAAGTAAAGCTGAAATGGCTTCATAAGTTGAATAAATTGCGTATGTTGGGTCAGTTTTATTGCCCGAAAAGGCACCATAGTTTTCTGAACTAACCTCTAAATTTTGAGTCTGAATAATCCAATCTGAAGCGTTATCGATTAAATCTAATCTTCCAAATTTCCTTAACAATCTAATGGCATACAAAGTTGCTCGTAAAGATGAAGATTGATTATAAGTATTGCTAAATCCCCCGTCATCATTTTGTAAACTATCGACGAAATTTACAATACGAGAGTCGGCACTCTTTCCAAGAAGTTCAAGAGCTGCTACTGCATAGTAAGTACTATATAGATTTAAGTCGTATTTACTATTTTCACCATATGCTCTTAAGGATACATTCCATCTTGAACCAATAAAACTGGTAATCTTTCCGAAATAAAACTCAATAGGTATATTACTGCCCGCAATTTGACCATATAATCCTTTAAAAGTACCAGTTAGCCAAAATATCAACCAAGGCATACTAATGCCTTTGTATTGACCAAATATTGAAGTTACTGCGGAAATCCCCTGATAGGTTGTTTTTAAATCTACATGACCGCTAATCTTGTTTGAAAAACCTTTCATACCAGCATCATAAAAATTAAGTGTCATAAAATGAAGAATCAGATCCCTCCGAGTAACAATATTAGGGTCCTCCTCAAGTTTAAATGTGTCAAAATTAAAATAATATTGAGCATTTGAGTTATAAATAAATGTAGAAAACGTTAAAAGCCCTATTAATAGCCCGAATATAAAAATCGATTTAATTTTCATTATAACTCAAATAGATATAATTAATTATTTTTTAACAAAATTACCTTTATTGAATTTTTGATATTTTTGATACATTTAATTAAAATAAATTGGATTTAAATCGTACTCTCATTTATTGAAACTATCTAATTTTTTTTGTGACAATTCATTTTTAATATTTTTCACAGTTTTCCATGTTTTGCGAACAAATGGTGGTAAATCATTATGCTTTTTTATCCAGTTTTTTAAAAATTTTCTTGTTTTCTCATCAGACGGATAACCACTTCCTAAATCACCATACTCTTCTTTCAATTTTTGAATTTCTCTGTCTCTTTCCACTTTAGCAAGAATAGAAGCAGCAGATACAACTGGATATATTTCATCTGCCTTAAATTCTGCGATAATTTGAGGTTTTACAGATTTTGAAAGAGTTGATATGTAGTTTTTCAAGTATTTTGTATATGCTTTTATATTATTACTAGGGCAATCTAAATAGAGTTTGTCAATTTTAATCCTTTTATTCAAAGCGATAAGTAATTCAGAGGATTTTATGGCTTCCAACCAATTTAAATTTAATTCTTTTGATATTAAGGCATTATCTATTTCTTCTGGTGAAATAGAAACAATTTCATAATTAATTGTTTTTTTCAATTTAGAGCTAATTTTAGTACGTTTTTCTGGTGTTAATTGTTTGCTGTCTTTTACTCCCAAGTCTACTAAAAAACCTTGTTCATTTTTTTTTATTGCAACTATCGCCATTACCATTGGACCAAAAAGAGGGCCTCTACCTGCCTCATCAATTCCAGCTATAATTATTTCATTCATTCTAAAAATTTACCCAAGATGAATTTTATTAATATTTTTAATATTTATATCAATTAGGAAACAAATATTTATAAAATTGGTATATCAGCTCGAGGAATTAAAATTGCCCGATAAAGCTTTACTTATCATTGACATGTTAAATGATTTTATAAATGAAGGAGCTTCATTAGAAGTACCCGCTGGTCGTAAAATTGTTCCAACTATATCTAAACTTCTAAATTATGCCCGAGACAAAGGTTGGAGCGTATTATATCTTTGTGATAACCATAAAAAGACAGATCCTGAATTTAAAATTTGGCCACCTCATTGTGTTGCCAGAACGAAAGGAGCTATGGTGATTGATGAATTAAAACCAGATTTAGAAGGAGGAGAAGTCGTAATCCCGAAACGCAGATATAGCGGCTTCTATGGAACTGATTTAGACTTGTGGTTGAGAGAATTAAACATTAACACAGTGATTTTAACTGGTGTTCTTACTAATATTTGCATAATGTATAGCAGTGCAGATGCATCCCAACGCGGTTATAAGGTAGTAGTGGTTAAAGACGGTACTGCAGGATTAGCGATTGAAGACCATGAATGGGCATTAAAACAAATGGAAACTGTTCATAATGCTAAAGTTATAACAGAAAAAGAGGTAGAAAAAGAATTTAAATAAAGAGTTTTCAAATATCACCTTTTTTTAATTTGAAATAAAAAATTCATTTCTCTTTTTTATCTTTAGCCAATTTTGCAATTTTTCTTATTGTCCCTGACATGGCTTCTTCTATTGACATGAGTTCTAAGTCATGCATTAACCTTGGTAAATTATTTTCCCCCCAATCTAAAAAATGATCAGTATTTACCAATGCTCCCTTTCTTATTTTTTCCAAAGCCTTTCTATTTTTTAAGACAAAACTTTGTCTACAACGTTTTAAAAAATAGTTACATTCACCAGTATCATCCCCCAAGTCGGTTAAAATGACAAGTCTTACGGAATATTTAGGACTATGAATCCCAATAATTGAATATTTCTCCTCCATCTCAATTTTCTGAATCCCTTTTCCCCCCATAGACTCCGCAAATTGTGAAATTGCGGATAAAAGTCCAGTGATTAAATCCGGACTATGTTGCTTATCAAGTGTTTCTTCTCTAAAAAATTGTTTAGAGAACATCAACTGTCCGTTTTTGTGAAACGCATAAACTGCGCGGATCATTCTTATTCCCACTATATTTTATCTATCTAAAAAAATAAAATTAATTCACATAAATAAATTCTTTTTATCCCTTGATTATTTTTTTCCTATAATCTTCAGATTAAAAAATAATAAAAAAATAATTAAATTTTAAAGTAATTGACTTGTTTAAAAAAAAGAACAATTTTTTTATCGAAATATAGTGGTATAAATTATGGCAGAGTCTAAAACGCATATATGGGCAGATAAATTAGCTAAGAAATTGATAGAAAGAGAAAAATATAATTATATTGATAAGAAGATTCCCAAAACTCCACATTCAATTAAGAGCAGCACCTCTATTTCAGGTGTTCCCCATATTGGGAATGCATGTGATGTATTTAGAGCCGAAGCTGTTGTAAAAGCTTTAAGAGATAGTGGGGAAAAAAATATTAAATTCTTTTGGGTTACAGAGGACTCAGATCCATTCCGCAAAGTTCCAGCAGGTATCCCGAAAGAATTTAAAAAATATTTAGGTAAACCCGTAAGTGATCTGCCTTGCCCAGAGGGTTGCTGTGACAATTATTCTGATCACTTTGTTAATTTATTCGTAAATAGTTTAAAAGATAATTTTGGAGTAAAAATGGAGGTTTATTCAACTACAAAATATTATAGAGCTGGAAAATTTTATAATGAAATTAAAATTGCTTTAGAAAAAGTGAAAAAATTAAGAGAAATTATTAATAAATATCGAAACCCTGCCAATCCATTACCTGAGAATTGGATTCCCTGGCAGCCAATTTGTGATAACTGTGGTAAGATAATTACTACTCGTATGAAAAAGATCGATGGTGATAATGTTACTTATTCATGTGAAGATTATCAATTTAAACATGCAACTGTAAAGGGTTGTGGTCATGAAGGAGTTAGTGATATTAAGAAAGGATTTGGAAAATTGGGTTGGAAAACCGAATGGGCAGCTGAATGGCATATTTGGGATGTAACATTTGAACCTTTTGGAAAGGAACATGGGGTTAATTGTCCACACGAAGGTTATGGTCCTGTAGGTGTAGGTTCTTTTTGGGTTGCAGGAACAATATCAGAATTGATTTATGATTGGCCTGAACCCTGTCCAACTAAAGCGAGCAATGATTTACAACCTTATGAGTATATATTAATTGGAAAAGAAAAGATGAGTGCTTCTAAAGGAAATATAATCTCTACGTGGGATTGGCCTAGTTTAGCACCACCAGAAACCTTAAAATTATTCTTTCTTCGCAAACCAAATTCTCAAACTAATATTATGTCCCTTCAGAAACTCAAAAATATGTATAAAATGATTGACGATCATAATGATATTCCAAAATTAATTTTCGATTTCGAGAAACTGACAAAGATATACTATGGTTTAGAAAAAGATGAGAGAAAGGATTATAATATAAGACTTTATGAATTAATCCAAATTAAAAAAATTTCAGATAAAATGCCTTATTTTCTGCCCTTTAGATTTGCAATTGATATATCCCAACTTGAAGCTTTATTACCTCATAAACAAATTTTAGAAAAATCAAGAGATATGATATCTAGAACTTATAATAAAAGAGTCATTAATGGTGAAATTAAGACTATAATTAATGATACTTTGAACAGGGCTAGATATTGGATTAATAATTTTGCCCCTGAAAAGTTGAAATTCGATTTTTCGGAAGAAAAACTATTAGAACTTAAAAATAAATTTACAGCGGACCAAAAATCCGTTTTAATACAAGTTGAAAAATTAGTTCAAAAAGATGTTGATTGGGATGATCAAGAGCTCCAAAACCAATTATTTACAATTGGAAAATCACTCGGAAATCCAAAAAAATTCTTTGAAACTATTTATTTAGCTCTTATAGGAAGAAAGTCAGGTCCAAGATTGGCACCTCTTTTATTATTACTAGATAAAAATTGGATAATAAATAGATTTCAAAAAATTACTAATTAACTAATTTCTCTTTCTTCAAAAATTTAGAAAAAACGATGTTTTAAGGAGAACTTAAATATTTTTATATCATTTCTGTTCAAAAACATTTTTATAATTTTTCTGAAATTCTTATAAAAATACAATTTTATGTGAAAACCTTGGTAGGAACAAAAGCAAAGCCGAAATTAAAAAAAATTTTGGAGCCATTAGGAAGGTTTGGAGACAGAATTGGACTAACCCCTAATAGAATTACAGTGATTGGGTTTTCTATATCTATTTTAACTGGTGTAATGATTTATTTATCACAAATTTTAACACCTAAAATTGAATTTTTTGGTTTTTCGTATATTTTATCTGAAAATACTAGAATTTTATTTTTAGCTTTTGCGCTTGTTTGCTTATTTTGGTCCGGATTTTTTGATGTATTCGATGGTGCAGTTGCAAGATATCAAAATAATATTACGGTTTTTGGAGGTTTTTTGGACTCAGTTTTGGATCGTTATTCTGATACAATTTATCTATTCGCTATAATTTATTCTGGATATTGTGAATTATATGTCGGAATTTTTGCCATAATTGGGTCCTTTCTTGTGTCTTATACCAGAGCCAGAGGGGAGGCAGGAGGAGTTGATAGCAAACACATGGCTGTAGGAATTGCAGAACGTTCTGAGCGTATGCTTATTATTTGTGCTACTATTTTTATTCAAGGCTTAATTTATTATACTGATCCTAATTCAATTATAGATCAACGCTGGGGACCTATAGGTTTCGGCGTTTTAATTCTAGCCATTATAACACAAATTACAGTTGTTCACAGAATAATTGCGGCATATAAGAATTTCCCAAAAGAACCAATAACAGAACAAAATTCTGACGACTAATATTAAATAAAAGAAATCTGACTAAGATGAGATTTTTTCTTAATTAAAATTAGATGTTATACTTTATCAAAGATTTCAGTCATTAGAGCAGCTAAATAAGATCTTGCAAGCTCCATTGTTTGATTTCCTAAATCTGTAATATAATAATATTTTCTATTTGGTTTGCCTGAGTTTTGATTTTTTTCATCATTCGGTTCCCACTTAACAGTGACTAAATTATCTTTTTTCATTTTGTATAAAATTACGTACCCACTTACAATTGCAGGTGAGAATCCAAATTTATCCTTGATCTTATTTTTAATTTCATAACCATAATGCGGTTTCTCTTGTAAAAGGCGGAGTATATATAACCATAGGTTTGCTTTGGTAATTTTTTCTACAAGACGATGTATTGCTTTAGGATATTGTTTATGTGCTTCTCCATCCCCAAAAATCTCATTTAATTCACGTAAATTTTTTTTTGTCGCATTCTCTATAGCGATTTTGCTTTCTTCTGACATATTTCTTCCTCTTATTTGCTTTTATCTCATATTTAATTTTAAAAACTTTTGTTTTTTTGTCTCTCTGTACTTCTTATTTTCCAATCTTTTTAATCTTATTTTATATGTGTAAAATAAATAAAAATTTATAAAAATAACTCAAAGAATTCGAATTAACTTAAAAAAGGGAAATATTCAATATAGTGAATAATATTAAATTAAATTTTCTAATATTGTTCAATAAGTTCAGACATAAAAAGACCAATTAATGCAATGAAATGACTTTTGTCTGAAATACTCTTTCCAACATATTCTATATTCCCTAAAATTTCAAGTGATGTGTAAGAATCTCTTCCAGTTAAAAATTTCACAATATGTCCATCCAAGCCTTTAAATGTCATATTTGGATTTTCACATTCGCCCGTTATTACATCAATTACTCCATTTTTTATCTTTAAACAACATTTTTTGCCAGCTCTTACATCAAAAAATATGATTTTATCCCAATCTTTAAGCTCATTTCTTATAGCATCACTTTTTAAAGCAACTTTTTGATAGATTCGGCATGCATCCAATGTTGTATGAACGCTCATTTAATCCCCATAATAGAATATATTAAGAAAAAGATAATTAAAAGTTTATCTATTTTTTCTGGAGTCTTTACTCCTTATTTTAACTACCCTATAATGAACAGCACATTTTACACAATAATAATCAGTTGATTCTCTTCTTGGAATAATTGCTCCTTGTTTTTTTAATTCTTTATAGATTTTCGGGTCGACCATAGAGGTTCGTCTTGTTCTTTTCTTTGCTTTATCTCTAGGGACAAAACGTCCACATTTAGTGCATTGCACGGACTCTCCCGAACCCTTCGATCCTTTAGAACGACCACCGCTCTTACGTTTTTTAGGCAAAACAATGCCCCCTATCTATTTTAGGGATTGTCATCGTGTATTTTTTGAGCATTATTTAATCCTCAAAAAAAATTTTATATTCTAATAATATTAATTTTTTTGCTTAATTAATTGTTTTATAGGTCGTATATTGTTTTGCAAAAAGAAGAATTAATTAAAGAATTTTCAAGTCTTAAAGGAATAGATAGAGAAATTGCTTTAAAACTATATAATGCTGGTATAAAGTCAATTTCTGATTTAAAAATATTAAATCCTCAAAAATTATCTGAGAAAATTGGTTATCCACCAAAAACAATAGAATTATGGAAAAATTCAGCTATTGACATGATACAACAAAAAAAATTTGAAAAAAGTGAAGAAATTATTTTTACATTAAAAGATTTTTTAAAATGTAGTTATGAGGTTGCAAATACTCTTCGGAATGTAGGTATTTTTAGTATAGAAGACCTTGCTAATGAAGATCCCGCTCAACTTGCTGATGATGCTGATATTAATTTAAGGTATATAAAATTATGGATAAAAAAAGCAAAAAAAAGCATTAAAAGTAAAAAAGTAACAAAACAAGTTAAGAATAAAAAAACTCAAACATAAAAGAAGTATAAAAAATAAAATTTGATGATTTGAAATAATGGAGGAATGGATATTAAAAAAATTAATCCTGCAATAAACCAATATTGCTTTGCTGAAAGATTAAAAAGCTTTACAATTATTTTGATTAATAATGTTTTAAGATATAAAGATATTACTCAAACAAATAAGGAAATATCGTCCGAGGAAATTTTAAAATGGTTTCTTAATGATTTAATTCGCGAGACCGAATTAGCAATAAATATAACTAAAGGTACACATTTCCAATCTGCATTGACATTAATTAACAATGCCTTCTCTAAATTTCCTCAAAATTCTGAAGGTGTTATTCAAAATTTACGAGATGCCCTAACTAAAATTACAACTCAAGCATCAAATGCCTATTCTAAGCTTTAAACTATTTCTTATCGAAGGTTCTTTATGTTTGATCTTACTATCATAGGTCATTTTTGCCTGGATTATTTTAAAGGAAGAGAACAATTTCCAGATTACATAAGAGTTGGGGGAACAACCGTTTACGCTTCAAAAACTGCACAAGAAATGGGAAAGAAGGGAGCTGTTATAAGTGCAAATGGTCCAGATTTTAATGAAGACTTCGTTAAACCACTTAAAGATAGTGGTATTAATATTCATTTAATTAAAACTAAGCAAAATTCAACTGCATTCATTCATGAATATATTAAAGGTGTAAGAAAATTACTCTTGAAATCCCGATGCAAAATAATTAATCAATCAGATATCCCTGATCAATTTCTAAATTCAAAATTATTTTATATCGGTGCTATTGCAAATGAAATTGATATAAGTGTGTTGACTAAAATCTCAAAAACAAATAGTCCTATTTCTTTGGATCTTCATGGTTTTGTAAGAAAATTCAATAAAAAAGGGGAAATGTCGCTTGGTAATTGGCCAGAAGCTGAAAAATTTCTCAAATATGTGACTTTTCTCAAAGGTGACGATAAAGAAGCGCGAGCTCTTACAGGATTAAAAAATTTACAAGATAGCGTTAGGTTTATTGCTAGTATGGGACCAAAAATTGTTGTTATTACTCGTGCTAAAAAAGGAAGTATTGTTTATTCGAATAATATTTCTTTACATATACCTACTATTGCATATGATATTGTTGATGAAACTGGAGCAGGAGATACTTATTTCACTGCTTTTATGCTTGATTATTTAGAAAAACAAGATCTATACCACGCAGCTATTTATGGTGCTAGTGCTGCATCTTTTGTTATGGAAAAACAAGGACCCTTTGGATTTGGTACACATGAAAAAATAGAAGAACGTGTTCAAGAATTCTTAAAAAAATAAGTAAAATCAGTATGCTTTACCTAAAATTAACGTTTCGATCCCTTTTTTGTCACAAATTGGACATTTTTTCCCCTTAATTTTCCATTTTTCATCAATTGGAGTTCCTAAAACACCCACTCCTGTTTTTTCTTCTAATTCTAAAGCACATTCTTTTTCACCACACCAAGAAATTTGTACCATTCCCATATCCGATTCTAACAATTTTTTTGCATCGTTAACATCTTTTGCAGCGCATACTAATTCTGAAAAATTTTTTTCTGCTATTAATGCCATATTTTCTTGAATTTGATCTAGCAATTTTTTAACATCCTCAAATAATGAAGCACTAATTGGAATTGTACCCTTCTCTAATGTATCCCTTCGCGCATAAGTTATTTGTTTTTTTTCAACATCCTTCGGGCCAATTTCTATTCTTAGTGGGACTCCCTTCATTTCCCATTTATAGAATTTTTTACCTGGTTTTAGGTCAGAATCATCAATTTTAATCCTAAAACCCGCAGTTTTTAACCATTTATATACATCTTTACTGACATCTTTAACTTCTACTTCCTTCCCTTTGAAAGTTATGGGAATAATTATAATTTGAGTTGGAGCAATTGAAGGAGGTAGCCTCAATCCCGTATCATCACCGTGAACTGCTATAAGTGCCGCAATGGTGCGTTCCGAAATACCAAAGCAAGTTTGATAAGCAAAATCTCGTCCACCATCTTTTGTTTCAAATTCAATTTCAAAAGTTTTTGCAAAAGTTTGACCTAAGTTGTGAACTGTTCCTATCTGTAAACTGCGACGATCTGGAGTTATGGTATCAAATGCTAATGTATAAACTGCCCCTGGAAATTTATCCCATTCGGGTCTCTTGGTTATAATAAAAGGAATATCGAGTTGTTCAAAAAATCTTGAATATACATCGACTCCCTCTTTAACCTGTCTTTCTGCATCTTCCCAAGAAGCATGTGCAGTATGTGCCTCCTTAAATGTTGTAATTTCTCGTACTCGGATTAAAGGTTTAGTTGCTTTAGTTTCGTATCTGAATACACTTACTGCTTGATAGACCTTTAATGGAAGATCAGCATGGGATCGAATCCACTTGGCAAACATTGGATACATAGCTGTTTCGCTTGTTGGTCTCAGAGCGAGTTTTACGTCAAGTTCGGTCCTACCGCCGTGAGTTATCCAATAAACTTCGTCTTCGAATCCTTTTACATGAATGGCTTCTTTTGCAAAAATATTATCTGGAATCAATAAAGGAAATAAAGTTTCATTATGCCCTGTTTCATCAAGTAAATCACGGATGATTTTTAATGTATTTTTTCTTATTTGAAATCCATATGGTTGCCAAACTCCGCAACCTTTTAATGGATATCTATAATCTAAAATCTCTGCTTCCGAAATGATATCACTAAACCATTCACTAAACTTTTTCTTCCATTTTCCTTTTTTTATTTCCATTTGCATTGCATCCTATCCTTGACGAATTTTATTTTATAATTATTGGCTTTATTTCTTTTCTCTAATTAAAAATTAAGTATCTTTATTTTACTTTTTGGATGAATAAAGAGAGCAACCAAGCTCTAATTTGATTAATATTGGTAATTCTTTTTTGCTGAATTTGAACGAGATATAACACTATGCTTTTTCCAATAAAATCCATGTCTTCTAGTTTTGAAAAATCAAAAAAATGATATCCATTTATTTCCAAAAATCGAACTGCAGATATCCATGCAACTCTCTTATGCCCATCAACAAAGGGTCGGGGTTTTGCAGTGACAAGTTCTTTTATTAAAACTGAAGCTTTTTCAAAAATATCTCCAGTATGTTGTTTGGCACTTTTAAGTATTTCATCGATTTTTTCTGTATGAGAAATTTTATGAACTCTACTATAATGCTTCATAATATTTTTGTAAATGTCTAAAATATCGTTTTTTTCAAGATATTTTATTTCTTGATCTTGACTTATTGCCACAATTTTTATTATAATCTTTATTATATTATTGTGTATAAAGAATCAGCTAATTTTTACTTTCAAGTGGATTGAAAATATTTGTATAGAGGTCCAATTTATGGACGAGGATAAGAAAGAAAAAAGAAAAAGGAAAAGACCATTTTTCCTAAAGCGACGCCCAAGGTCATTTCCGCCTAAGCCACCACCACCTCCACGACCTGATAAATTTTTTGAAGGTCCTTTGAAATTCTTGAAATCTTTTGATCCACTTGGAATTACAGATATTGTCCAATACGTTAGAAATGAGAAATTTCTTATTGAAGAAAGATATAAAAACTCAAGAGAACGTTTAAAACATTATATTGATTCAATAGTTAATTTCTTTGATGTAGACTTCTTTTCTGATAAATTATTTATCTATATTCAAAATGTTTTGAATAAATTCCTTTCGAAATCATTTGAAATTGAACTTGATATCGGAGGAGTTAAGAAGATAGTGTTTGAGCTTTATCCTATTCGTAAACTTCTAAGTGAGCATAGAAGAGTAATTGATGTATTGTCAAAGTATTGAGGGGAATATTAAAAGCCAGAGGGAGATAGATAAATGATTGAATACGTAGAGAACTCTGGAGAATCTATGGAAACTGCTATAATAATTAAGAATGCACCAAACCACTTTGAGGGAGTAAATGCCGAATATATTTATATATCCAGAAAATTTGGTGTGAAAGGAAAGGATTGGAAACTTAAACAACAATCTCTCCTCCCAAAAAATGAAAAACATTTTGATAAAATGGAAATTATCTTATCTGATGGAACTGAAATTACAATTTTCTTCGATATATCCGAATTTTATGGAAAATTTTAATTCTTTGCTAAATATTATTTTTTCTTCGGTGGTATAACGTTAACATAAATTTAAAGTCTTACTTTGTAGAATTTTTTAACTTTCATCCTAATCCAAAAGGTTTATATTTATATAAAAATTAATTTTATATAAAGGTTAAAATTATTTATAAATGTGATGAAAATTGAGTGAAAAACCTGAAAATACTACTGAAAAAGAAATTAAAAAACCTAAAACTGAAACTAGTAAAAAAACAGAAACTATCGATACCTCAATAAGAAAGAATTGGCTTACAGATTTTTTCTCCAATAAATTAGTGATAATTATACATTTGTTTGTATATATCTCAGTAAATGGACTTTTGGCTGCTCTTAACTTCATGTTTTTCCAAGGACGACTCTGGTTTTGGCATCCTATATTTGGCTGGGGAGCAGGAATAGCAATTCATCTTGGATTATATTACAGCTTTACTGGAGGCGTAGATACTATTGAAAAGACGACCTTATTGCTTCATTTCCTTGTATTTGGAATCTTAGGTTCTTATCTCGTATTAGTTAATTTTGTTCACTTGCCATCATTCGGTGGATTTATCTGGGTTATTTTAGCACTCCCAATATGGGGTTTCGGGCTTGGTATGCATGCGATTTTAACCAAAATGATATCAGATAAAACTTGGACCCACAAAGATTTTAGAGCATTAATATCGAAATTTTTACTTCTAATTCACGCTGGCTACTTTGGCATTGTAAATGTTTTATTGTTAGCTCTAGGCGCTTTTGCTAATGTTTATCGTTTAGCAGTCGGAACAATTTTTGGATGGGGCCTTGCTCTAGTAGGCCATACACTCATCGTTTTAGTGGATGTTTATCTGGAAGGACCTTCAGATGCAATAAAAGGAGTTATAATCCATGCAATTATATATGGATTAGTACAATTAGGTCAGTTAATACAAATGACTTTTTGGCCTGCAGAAGGATTAGGTGCGCTAGCTATTTCTGATAGAATGGCATGGTTTATTATGTCTGCTGGAGTCTGGGCAATAGCTATTGTAATTCATTTAATTCTAGCGATACAATGGGATAGGACAGGTGGTGATACGGAAGTCTTAATGAAATCATTATTGATACTCCATATTTGTGCATATGCTGCTGGTGTAGCTTTAATGTTCTTTCTGAATTTCTCCATTTGGCAAGGACGATTATGGGTTCCAACTGCAGCAATCGGCTGGGCAATTGGATTAGCTTGTCATACTATGCTATATATTTTTATAAAAGATAAAGAAAAAGACGGTCTTAAAATTTCATTATATCTTGATATCATTGCATATGTCTGTACAATGGTATTGTTGCTATGGCTTAATTTCACCATTTGGGAAGGAAGATTATGGGTCCCCACAATCGCTCTTGGTTGGGGAGTTGGTCTAGGTGAGCATTTATTGCTTTATTGGCTCAAAGAAAACGATATGTTTACGACAGAAAATGGTCTTAAGGCTTCAGTCTATATGCACTTAGTTGCCTATGCAATAATTAATGGTCTCTTAATATGGTTAAATTTATCCAATTGGGAAGGAAGACTTTGGTTTCCAATTCCAATGGTTGGCTGGGGTATTGGCTTAGGAGTGCATATTTTACTAGGGTATTTCTTGGCAAATAAATAATAAAACTAAAATATTTTCTTTTTTTTTCTTATAAATGAATTTCTAATTTTAAATTTATTAATTACTCAAAATTTCTTTTTTTATTTGATTTTAATATTCTTCAAAGCATACAAAAAGAATTTATTAATTTGCAGTTTTCGAAAAGTTTATATAAAATCTATCTTTATATAAAATTGTAAAATATATTATTAAAAAAAGTGATAAAAAAATGAATAATTTAGAAATTCCTAAAGTTCCTGTAATAAAAAGTAAAACTCCTAGTGGTACTGGAATAACAAACAAACAAAATATGGATTGGTTTTCAAAAACATTTTCAGCTGATTTGACTTTCTATATACACTTATTTGTATATGCTTCAGTAATTGGACTTTGTTTAATGCTCAACTTAATGCATTTCAATGGAAGACTTTGGACAATAACTGCAGCTTTGGGATGGCTCATTGGTTTGTCTTTTCACTTCACGCTCTATAAACTCTTCGAAAAAGATATGTTAAACAAAGAAGAAGGGCTCGAGGCGTCCTTCTGGATTCATATGACAATTTTCATTGTAACT
>JABXJV010000465.1 GCA_013375355.1 Candidatus Helarchaeota archaeon | reverse complement strand
TACGATGAAAAATGGGAAAATTACTTTAATTTTCAGGTAAAAGAGGATGGCGATAAACATTTAGGGGAAAAATATAACTGCCTCGTTAAATATTTAGATATGATGCTCGATACGGCATAGTTTCAATTTAGCAATTATAATTTAACCTTCATCCCTGACCGCTCAGCAAAGCATTCCAGAAAAGACCACTAACCGCCAATAACTTCCTTCCATTTGCTTCCAATTACAATTGAAGTGCATCGGTATAAACGGAATGTTTCCATTTATAAACCAACCTTTGGTGGGACATAAAAAAAATAAACAAAATAATAAAGAATCTATTCAAAACTTTTTATCACTAAGTTATTATTTTTTAATATAATATCAAATTTTTATTTCAGGATTTATTCATACATAATAGATGAATTCCAATCAAAAAATCCCTTTTCGTCAGAAAATATACCGCTGTTTTCAGATTCTTTAAACAGATATTTTCTTCTCCAGTAATGTTCAAATTCCTCTTTAACTTCTTGAATATATTTCGATCTTTTGCATATCTCTTTATCTGTTTCAAGGTCTTTAACTCCATATTGATTATCTTCCTCAAAAATTATAACCGTCCCTTTTTTATTTATAACTCTCATATTTTTTAAACATCTTTTAATGGTTTGATTACAGTAATTGATATAATTTATTAAACAGCAATAAAGTTATTAATTTACTTTTTATTATTTAAAATAAAATTTACAAATATCATTATTTATAAGCAATATTTAAAAATAAATAAAAATATTTAACTTTAATAAAAACTTTTTTAAAGAATCAACAGTCTTATAATTAGAAGTAATTTTAAAGAAAATCTTATTAGAGTTATGTCGGAGATTTTTCCAGAACAAGAATATATAAGTAGATTTCTCAGCGGAGATTCAGACGCTTTTAATTTTCTCGTAAAGAGGTGGCAGGCTCCTGTATATGAATTGGCTTACAGGTATATCCGGAACGAGCAGGATGCAAAGGATATCTGTCAGAATACATTTATAAAGGCGTATAAAAACCTCAAAAAACTTAGAAATAACGAAAGTTTTTCAGTTTGGATTCACAGAATTGCTGTTAACCTCTGTAAAGATGAATTGAAAAAAAGAAGACACACTTCTTTTACTCAAATAAGCAGTAATAATGAATATGTTTTAAAAGATGCAGTTAATATTAATCCAGAATTTGAAGAAAATATAATTAAAGAAGATATAAGAGAAACTATAATCAGAGTTGTAAGCAGTCTTCCCAATGAACAGAAGGAAGTTTTGATTTTGAAAGAATATCAGGGCTTAAAATTCAGAGAGATAGCAGAGATTCTAAAAATTTCTGAAAATACAATAAAGTCAAGGATGTATTATGCACTTAAAAACATTAAAACTATTCTCAAAAAACTAAATTTAGATAAGGAGGTTTCTTAAAAAAATGAGTTGTCCTATTAGTAAAGAGGATTTAGTCGCTTTTATTTATAATGAACTCGATGAACAGAAAAAGAAAATTATAAAACAGCATATTAAGACCTGTGCTGAATGTGAAAAAGAGATTGCTTCTTTTCAAAAAGAGAGGACAATACTTAAAGAGTGGAAAGTGGATGCTCCAAATAAGGAATTTGTATTTGTCGAAGAAAAACAATCTGTTACTTCATGGATAAAAGCATATTTCCCCTGGCTTTCAGCCAAACCTGCCAGGATAGGCTATACTTTTGCAGGAATAGCAGTACTTTTAATACTTATATTATCTCTAATAAACTTTGAATTTAACTATGACCAATCTGGAATTTCTGTTAATATGAGCATTTTTGGAAAGGGGAAAGAAGAAACAGTTGATAGAGAATTCTTAACGAAACTGATGGAAAATCAGCAGGAAGCCATTAATCTTGTCCTACAAGCAATTTCAGTAAGTGAAGAAAAGATGACACAGGAGAGGAATATAATGATTTCTCAGTTAATTCAGGAGATTCAAAAGCAAAGAGAAACTGATATGATGTTAATTGAGCAGAATATCGAATATTTCCGAAGTTTAACTGTCGAAAAATTCAGAGAAAACGATGAACTACTTGGAAGATTAGTTTCTTTTGCGGAAGAAAATTTAATGAGATAATTAATTTTCATTAATTGGGAATTATATGATATTCAAAAAATTGGAGGATTCCATGATTAAAAAAGTATTTTTTATAGGAATTTTCATCTTTTTACTGACAGCCAAATATTCACCTGTTACAGGAGCACAATATGAGAAAAATGTGGATTACACAAAAATACAAAAAGACTTGAGGATTATGGAGAACATATTGCAGACATTATTAACCGACTATATTAAAGATTATCTGCCCATAGGAAGACCCGAAACTTCAGGGATATATATCGAGGGATATGGAGTAGTATTTATTACCTCTCCCACTTCAGATTTTTTATTGCATTTTGCTGTGCTTCCACCAATTACGAAAATTTATAGAGATGTTAAAAATAGGTCTCAAGTTATTATAAGTCAAAAATCTCCAGATGAAGAAAGAGAAAGGGAAGAGGATAAACAGAAGGAAGAGATACTGACAGAAACTACTGATTCAATAATCGAATTTTTGACAGATTATGCCGGTGCAATAAAAGGACTTAACCCTGATAACCGAATTACTGTTGTGTGCAAACTTTCAAAGGAATATAGAAAAACATTCGAAAAAATGTATGACGTTAAAGATTCACAAATGCTCCTAACAGCAGAAAAAAGATGGTTAAATGATTATAAAAAAGGTCTCGTTGGTTTTGAAGATTTAAAAAAGAGAATAAAAAACTCATCAAAAGGTCAGTATCCCCAAAAAGATACATATAAAAGGATAGATATTCTAAAATCAATTATAGAATCCGAACTCGAAAATACCTATAAAAGAGGTATATCAAAAAGCCAGATTGATGGAACCTACATAAGAGGTCTTGGAACAATTTTTACCATTGACCTTGATAGATCAGGTTTATTCAGAACAATCAATATCAAACTAGAAGAAAAATTTGATGATTTAATCAAATCTTATAAAAATATAAAATATGATGAACTTCAACAAACACTTGAAAAACAAGCACTTGAAAAATCTAAAAAAGCAATCGAAAAAACAAAAGAGAAATTAAAGGAATCATTGAAAGGTATTAAAGAAGGAATTGAAAAAGAAATTGAAATACAATCTGTTCCATCTATACCACCTGCCCCTAAAATAGATTTCGAAGATATCGAATTTTCAGGTAAATCCAAAAAGGATGAAAAAGAAGAGAAAAGCATTGAAGAAAAGGTTAAAGAATTGACCGACGTAATCGCAGAAGTTTTCGCAGACTTTGGTTCTACATTGAAAGAAATGAAGGATACTGAAAGGATTGAAATATTAATAAAATCAAAGGAGCTTGCTACAAAGGATAGAAAAGTAAGTTGTGTTCAATTCTCTATAAACAAACGTGATATTAATGATTATGACAGAAATATTATTAATCTTGACACTTTTAAAAATAGAATCAATATCAATATATATTAACGAAAGGATTTTGGCAATTTTTACATTTGCAAATTTTCTATAAGAATTTCCACCTTCGCCATAGGTTAATTGCGGAGGCATAAAACTTCTAATTATTTTTCCGTTTAACACTTTCTGCTATTCTAAAAACTTGATTTTTATATTGTTCTTTAATCATTGGATTGTATCTTCTTGTTGCGTAAATAACGATATACTTTTGGATTTCATACAATAGATAAAAAACATTTCTTAAGTGGGCATTTTCAGAGGCGTTTCTTTCTTTTCCGTATCCTTTCCAAAATGGGGATTCAGAAATTCCACAGTAATCGAGCACAGAAAATTCGATTTCCACATCCCCCCATAGAGCGCGGTCCCAGTCAACTATTCCGACAATTTTCCCACTCCTGTCCAGGATTATATTCTGATGCCAGATGTCCATATGAAGAAGAGAAGATGCAGGATTATGCTTAAATATTTCTATATATTTATCGAGAAGTTCAGTAAAAAATTCTCCCTCCATTTTTGAGTATCCTTCCACATCGACGATTTGATTTACCATTTTATTCCACATTACCCTGAAGGCAGAAGCCCAGTCTTTTTGAGGTTCCATAGGATGATGTTCACCGAGATAGCCATACTCTTCCGCTGTAATTGAATGAAGTTCTCTTAGGTATTCACCAATCTGATATAGAACATTGTCCCATTGATTTTTTGTAAGAAAATGAGCATCGGTCGCCGTAATTCCATCTATTTTTTCCATTATAATGTAATCGGAATCAACTATCGAATGAGAAGTATCATAAATATAAATTTCAGGAACCGGGATGCCCTTTTTCCCCCTTACAATTCGATGAATCCCTGGCTCCTGTGCCATCATATTCTTTTCATAAAAAATCAATCCTGTATCCTGTGGAGGCGCAATCCTTAAAACTAAATCCCTATTCTTTAATTTGACTATAAAACTCGCATTAAATTTTCCAGTAGTAATTGGATAAAACGTTATATTCGATTTCTCCTCGGAAAAATGTTTTAAAATAAGTAGTTCAAGAGTATTCTTATCAATATTTTTCCACATAGTTATATCAAATTGACAAAAATAGTATATCTATCAAAATATATTAAAAATTGTTATTCCCTACTTATTATGAGTAGAAATTTAATCTTTTAAAAATAGAAAAGGCATATCCAGTCTGGGATATGCCTTTATTTCCACAGTTTAAAAATGTTATTGGTTTCTTTTGTTTTTCGAATACTCAATATAATTTTTTAAACTTCTGACAACGACTTTATTTTCAACATCTTCTACATCCGGACTTGGGTCAAAAATAATATTTTCCTTTTTTATTACTGGTGAATAATAGGGAAATGGAAAACGGATATTTTTATCCATTTTATAAGAAAAAGTTTTTGTTTTTACAAGGACTTTTTCCTGAACACCCTCAACAACATCTTTAGATGTTTCATCACCAGTAATTGAGGAATCTAAAAGTTGATCAATCTCTTTTTGACTCAATAAATCAGCCATATTAATCCTTTAACATAACTGACTTTAAAATGAATTAAACTTATCTATTAATATAACATACAAATATTTTTTTGTCAAGTAATTCTATATTTATTTACAATTTTTAATATAAAAATCAAACTATTTATTTATAAATGACTTACTTAAATTTTCATCTATTTTTTTAATGATTTCCTCAAAAGTTTCCTGAACACATCTACTCATAGAAATAACAACTTCCAGTATATCCTCAGAATTGGCTTTGACCATTTTGTCGGTTCTTAAAACAAATAAAGTAGAATCATTATGAACATTTATAAATTCACTTTCAAGAGAAAACTTCGCGTACCATCCATCCATTTTATCCCATTCCTCAAAACCCTTGATATGTCCTCGCAATAAATAGTCAATATTATAAAAATCGGGATAAGAACGGACAGATTTAAAGAGACCAGATGCTCTTAGGTGTTCAAGAGCCTTCTCTGAAACGAGGGTCTTCGGATTGCTGCCCCACCTCTTATATACATAATACTTAAC
>JABXJV010000464.1 GCA_013375355.1 Candidatus Helarchaeota archaeon | reverse complement strand
TGATGTATGGATTCCCGTTTTCACGGGAATGACAATCTTTGTTGATGATATTTTTGATTATTTTAAAAAAGTATTTTCGTGAAACCCTATTGATTTATTTGATAATCTCGACTTTTTATTGTGTGAAAATATACTGTACTTGAGAGCGATGAATTTTTATAAATTTTCTGCGATTATTTTTTTATCGATTATTTTATTTTTCAGGATTTTAGATGGGTTCTGTGGAGATGGGCCAGGGAATGAAGTTATTCTGACTTTCAACATTCATCTTGTCCAGGAAGTTTATGAGGAGAGCGACTGGGGTGAACCTCCTCAGTTTGCAATCTGGCTTGAAGAACCAGAAACTAAAAAAGTGCAGACTGTTTTTGTAACTCACAGGACAGCAACTGGTAGATTTGAAGGGAAGGTTGAGTGTCCAGTTTCTCTTCCAGTATGGATTGGAGTTTTCAGGAGAGAAACGGGTAGAAAAGATTTTCCCACTCCACAGAAACCTTTCTTGGAAAGCGTGACGGGTGCAACACCAAAAACGGAACACTTTTCAACTAATGCAAAAGTGCCAAAAGGAAGTTTTTGGTATTATTATATTGAAATGAATGTTTCAGGGGATTTCAATCAATTTTTCCCTTCTATTTTACCGAATGGAGGTCCCGATTATCACGGAAATGGTCAGCCTTCTTTGATATATCGAGGAGAGATTAAAGCGGTTAAGGGAGAGTATTCAAAACCGAAAATAATTGGCAGAACCGACCAATTATACTTTACAACCGAAATTATCTCCGATTTAAAAGGAATCGATTCTGCTAAAAGTGTATTTGAAGATGCCTTTGTTATTTGCAAATAAAATTTGCAAAAGTTAACTATTTCTTAAAATTCATCTTCATTATCTTTCTCTTCGTATGAAATGCATCGGCAGGTTCTCTCGCTTTCAATTTCAACAAATGGTTGTCCGTGTGTGCATAAGTTGTTTAATGGATTGTTATATATACAAGTCTCATCGAAGCATATTAATTCTATTTCCTGAACCATTTTTAACCTCCCCAAATTTAATATATTTCTGTAGATTCTGAAATAACGGTTTCAAAGATTCTATTTCCTAACTTTAAGATGCCTTTTGAACTCAAGAAATGAACGTGAGTTTTTGTTAAAAACATTTTTATTATTTTTTTAGACATCAGAAGAACTCTAATTTTAAATTATTTTGGTATAAGATGTTTGTGTATATAATAACTTTAATTTATTTGTTATATAATATAATAATTTTTTATTTGAAAGTCAATAAATTATTTAGTTAATATAAAAAAATTACAAATAATTGTTGACAATTCAATAAAAAAGTATTATTTTATATAACATGGGAATGGGAGATAGAATAAAAGCATTAAGAAAAAGTGCAGGTATGACCCTTCAGGAGTTAGCTGACAGTGCAGGTCTGTACAAGTCTAATATCAGCGATATTGAGAATGAGAAGAGGTTTAAACCTAATATAAGGACACTTGAAAGGTTAGCGAGGGCTCTGAATTGTGAGGTGGGCGATTTTTTCGAAAGGTCTATTGAAAAAGAAGAGGAAATAACGAAAGGATTAAAAGAACTTCTTGAAGATGAAAGGTTGTTAACCCTCCTTAAGATTACTGATGAAGAGATAGAATGGATGAAATCCGTAAGATTCAGGTCAAATCGGAATCCAACCAAAGAAACGTATATTGATATGCTTTATACTTACCGAAAAATCGAAAGTAAAGGGAATTGATTTTTTATTTTTCTTTAATAATTTTTAAACTTTTCATCATAATTTCCTTAAGGGGTCTATCGTTGTTTTCATTTCTTGGTGCATTAGCAATTTTATCCACCACATCCATCCCTTCGATTAC
>JABXJV010000463.1 GCA_013375355.1 Candidatus Helarchaeota archaeon | reverse complement strand
ATAAAGTTCTGATTTATTTCTTCTTAAATTCATATACAGAACTAGCCTATTATTTTATTGCCAACTATATTTTCACATTTTTATTTCCCATCTCATGTGCAATTTTCAATGCACTTCTTCCCGCCTCTTCAGAGCAGAATATCCTAGAAAATAAAGAAAATCTTGTTAAATATGTAAATTTAGGCTCAAAATATGCTTTATATATCTCAGTTATATTAGCAATTTTTATGGGGACTGTAATAAGTGAGGTTATGCCAATTGTTTATGGGGAATTTGGTTATGAGTCGATTGAATATTTACCATTCTTTGCTATTATATTAATATTTGAAACTTTATTCTCCCCCTTAGGTAATGTTCTAATAGGAATAAAATTAAGAGATTACGCTTTAATTTATGGGCTTCGAGCAATTTTAAATATTTTCCTATGGCCTATATTATTCTCTATCTTTCGAAATATTATAGGAATATTAGTTGGAAGTATTATAAGTTCCTTTTTCTGGTATTTGGCCTGTGTAGTTTATTTACGTGAATATATTGATATGAAAAGTCTAACAAAACTAATACCAAAGGTACTACTACCAGGTTTAATAATAATTGGAAGTTATCTCTTATTATATTGGGTCAATTTCTTTAAAAGTACAACATTTATAATTTTCTTTCTAAAAATTATTATATTTTCTGTATATATGGGTGGAATATACGTGTCATTGCTTGCCTTGATGAAGGGATTTACTCCTGAAGATCTCAGTATACTTGAAAAAGGAATATATTGGATTCCTGGTTCACGACGGCTAATATCTGTTTTAAGAAAAATTAGCGGACATGATTAAGTTGCTTTTTTCGAATCCGAAAGCCCAATTTCAAACCCTTTCTTATTCCAAGCGAAAGAACTTTAAGACGGTTTAAATTACGCCCATAAAAGTTTGTAAATAATTCTATTAAAGTCCAGAATAATTGGGTTAGGAGGAAGAAAACTATCTGAATAAGGCTAAAATTTTTTAACGCGAATAAAAATCGATTTCTACAATGGACAAAATATTGAAAATCGTCCAGGGGATTATGAATCGGTATTTTATGATATACTTTAGTAGAAGGAACATATATAACTTTATATTTTTTCTTTTTAGCTCTGTAATTCCAATCGGTTTCTTCATAATACATAAAAAAAGTTTTATCTAGTAATCCAATTTTATTAATAACTTCCCTTTTAATGAAAATAGAAGTTCCACAAGCGTAATCTGTTTCTTTAAGAATATTATATTTCGATTCGTTACTCTTTCTCCTTATACCTTTATGAATTGCTGTCAATAGGAGAAAAGGAGAAATTTTTCCTCCTCCATACCAAATTAAATTCGGGTGGTCATAATATACAATTTTAGGACAACAAATTCCATATATTCTTTTTGAAATTAAAACTTTCACACATTCTGAAATTAAATTTGAATCACATTCTGTATCATTATTTAATATACAAATGAGATCCCCTTTAGATTTTCTCATACCTATATTGTTTCCTTCAGCATAACCCCAATTTTTTGAATTTTTGATTAGTAAATTATTTAATTTAAAATTTTTTAAAAAAATTTCAAGTTTTTTTATTTCTTCTTCTGGAGAGGCATTATCAACAATTATGACTTCAAAATTACTATAATCTTGTTTTTCCAAAGATTTAAGACAATCAATAGTTAATTGGGCAGGTCGAAATGGGTTTGTTAAAATTATTACACTTACTAAAGGATTTATATCCATATTTAATTTCATACTCTCAATTTGATTTTGCTATTAAATTTAAGTAATACTTTCGAACTTGTTCTGTGGTATTTATTACATTATAATTGTTCTTTATATTGTTATAAGCATTATCAACGATTTGTGTTATTTCTTTTGGGTTTTTTAAGATAAATTTAATTTTTTTAATTATATTAGAATGCGGAGATTTCTTTAAATCAAACAAAAATCCATTTTCTCCATCGATAATCACTTCATCAATATCAGGTTGATTTGCGCCTATCACAGGAATTTTCATAGCCATAGCTTCTAACATACTTAAACCAGGAGTTTCATAGATAGAAGAGTAAATCATAAGATTAGCAATGGATAAAATTCTTGGAATATTTTCAAATTTTGTATATCCTTCTAAAATAACTTTATTTCCAAGTTTATAACGTTTTATTAATGATCTTAACTTATTTTCTAATCTTCCTCCACCAACAAATATTAATTTAAAGTTTTTTCCTAAATATTTAAACTTATTTAATAAATATACTATTTCAATTAAAATTTCGGGATTTTTTCTTGTAACTAATCCTCCTGTAAAAACTATAACAAAATCTTCATCAGTAATCTTATACTTTTCTATATATTGGTTATCTGGATCCCTAACACTGAAAATAGTTATATTAATTCCATTGGGAATATAAGTATAATTTATATTTCCATTTTTCTTTTTCCAAAACTTTTCTCTTATTTCGAGTAGATTGTTTAATACACCATTTGTAACAGCGATAATGTTCTGTGCTCTTCCTAGATTAAGTTTCTCTGTAATATTCAAAGGAGGATAATATATTTTATGGGCAATTTTTTCGAAAAAATTAATAGTTGGGCAATTACTAATCAATTTTGACTCGAGATTTGTACATCCATGAGCTGTAATAACTAAATTTACTCTCTTTTTTGATTTATTTATTATTTTTTGAATTAAAAAATAATAAGGATTGAAAGATTCATTTATATGAATGATATCGACTTTCTCCTCTTCAATTAACTTTCTAATTATGTTTCTAATTCTAAATCCAAAAAGAAATTTCCCTATTTGTAAAAATCTAATTCTCTTTCTTAACGGAATAAAGATTAATTTAAAATTCTTATCTTTTCGAAGAGATTGTATATGTTTTGTACTGGTTGAAGAGATATAGTAAACTTTATCTCTATTTTTTAGGAGATTTTTAACGATGTAGTAAAAATAAATCCCGCTTCCGGTTAATCCTACGGAATCATCTATGAAGCAAATCTTTATGCCGAAAAACCTCCTAAAAATTATACTTATTAATTTAATTCAAATTAAGAATTACTAGAAAAAATTTTTGGAGACTGAAAAAACCATTGCGAATTTGTCTTGTGAGTTACACATATCCTCCTAACACATCAGGAGGTGGGGATATATATGCATATAACATAGTTGAGCGATTAAAAAAGTTAAATCACGAAGTTTTAGTTATAACTTCCTCATCAAAACCTAAAAAAGACAAAAATGGGATTCATTATATTCCAATTCGTAATATTCCTTTTTTTAGAGTTCAAAATTTTTTAAGTAAAGCCAAAAAATACTGTCATAATTTATTGAATTCAAAATTAATCGACATTTTTCATTTTAATGGACCAAGTGGATGTGTATTTTATAAGAAGAATTTGCCCACTGTAATGACTCTCCATCATTCAGTTTTATCCACTTTAAAAATTCTTTTTCAGTATCCTTCTTCTCTATTTTCAATTGATACAATCCAAGAATGTAATCCGTTTAATATATGGTTAGAAAGTAAAAGCATTAAGTCAGTAAATCGAATAATAGCCGTTTCCCATCATACTGCATCTCAAATAAAAGGGCGAGGAGTACCAGAAAAACGTATTAATGTGGTACATAATGGAATTGACTTTTTTACTGCACCTACCAAAAATGAGGAAAAAAAGATAAAGCAAAAACTTGGAATATCTGGAAAAGTAATTCTTTTTGTTGGGAGACTAGATCAAAGAAAAGGGACTATATTTTTAGTAAAAGCTATAAATGATTTAAAAAATAAAATTAAACAAGATTTTAAATGTGTTATAGTTGGAGACGGACCACAAAAGTCCCATATTATGAATTTCATTAAGAATAATAATCTATGGAGTTATTTCTCATTTATAAATAGAATCAAATATAAAGAATTAAGAAAACTCTATTATTTATGTGATTTATTGGTTCTCCCATCACTATATGAGGGATTAGGACTCGTGCTTTTAGAAGCAATGGCTTCAAAAAAACCTGTTATCGGAACAAATTCTGGAGGGATTCCAGAAATTATTAAACATGGGCAAAATGGCTACTTAATACCATTAGGATCTATTGAAAAATTATCATTTGCAATTAAGAAAATCCTCCTCAATGAAGTTCTAGCCAAAAAAATGGGAGAGGTAGGATATAAGATAACTCAACAAAAATTCACTTGGGAGAGGGCAGTAAAAGAAACATTAAATATTTATAGTCAAATTCAAAAATAATACTTCAATTTAAAAATAAATATTAAAAAAATTTTGATTTTTTAGAATTTTTTTAATAATAATCATTTTAAATAATTTAAAGCTTTTTTCCTTTTATTAGATGATAAAAAGTAATTAATAGAAGAATTTAAAAAAGAAATAGGAATAAATATTCGTTAACAGTAAAACAAATTAATTAAATCAAGAAGATAATAACTAAAAATATAATTCTAAAACAAAAATTTAAATTTACATATTTAGAAAAAAGTTTTTAAATTTTTAACGTATTTGGAATTATCTGGAGTAAAGAAATTGCGTCCTAAGGTCTCAGTAATAATTCCAGCTTATAATGAAGCGAAAACAATAAAAGAATTAAAACTCGAAGTAATTCGATCTTTAATCTCGAAATCTTCTACAAATTCGGCTGAAATTATAATTGTAGACGACGGATCCACAGATGATACTTATCGATTTGCTAATGGTAACGGAACTATTGTTCTTCGTAATGAAAAAAATTCTGGTTATGGGGCTGCAGTAAAAAAAGGGTTAGACCATGCAACAGGAGATATCCTTGTTACTATTGATGGGGATTATCAGAATAATCCACTGGAAATTCCAAGTTTGATTGATGCTTTAATTAAAACTGGAGCGGATTTTATTAACGGCTCGAAATTCTTAGGAAGATTCAAGCCAAAGGTGCCATTTATTAAAAAAATTGGAGAGAAAATTGTCGGTTTTCTCATCAAATTGATTTATAGAAAAAGAATAACTTATTCGCAAAGCGGATTTAAAGCATTTAAAAGAACATTATATGAAAAAGTTAAACCAATTAAAGAAGAAAGATTTGGTTTTAATTCAGAACTTTTGGTAAAATCATTAAAACACGGTTTTAATATAAAAGAGGTTCCTGTAACTATTAAACCTAGACCGCATGGTAAAAGCCGTATTCAATTTTTTAAAGATGGTTTAAGAATACTCTATGTATTTATGAGAACCATTTTAAGAGGTTAAGTCTTTATATCTTGTTTTTTCCGTTTTTAATTTTTTCTTCGTTTTCATTTTCCTTTTTCGGTAAAAAAGAGTAAACTAACAAAACTATAAGTATAAGTAAGATCATATAAATGAGCAAATTTCCTCCTATTTGATCCAGCCATAATTTTGGTAGCCCAAGTAAAGGAATTCGACCAACTACTTTTCCTATTACGCAAAAATGAGGTATAAATGGATCATTATATAAAGTTGTTTTTTGAATAGAATCGATTATACTAAATAAGTCTCCTTTAGTTCTATACCATGTCCCCTTATAATACGGAAAATTAGCCTCTCTGGTAATATTAATAACCCTATGGACAATTGGAACAAAGGGTAAAATAGTTCGGTTCAGTCCCCAAGTTAAAGGCCAAAATACAATTATATCAAATGGCATAATTTCTCCCTCATCAACTTGTTCTACCAGTAATAAATCACCAGGAAAATAAATTGGAGTCATACTTTCGCTTGAGACTACAGTTAAGGGCATTTCATTTTTTAAAAACAGTATCAGTATACCAAAAATAGAAAAAATACAGATAAAAATAAGAAAAAGTATTACAACTATTTTTTTCCAATTATCTTTTTCTTTTTTTTTATCCATTTTCTGTCATGCTTAGCAAATTTTTCAAAATATATTTTCTTTTTTAATTATATCTATAATTTTTTCACTAGTATGACCATCACCATAAGGTGAAGGAAAATTAAGTTGATTTTCAAAATCATAATTATGAATTGCATTTAAAACTATTTTAGGATCGGTTCCAACTACTTTCGCGAAACCTGCTTTTACTGCCTCTGGTCTATCAGTTGATTTTCTTATAACAAATGCAAATTTTTGGAATATAGGTGCTGTGGCTTCTTCTTGGATTCCCCCAGAATCAGTTATAATGAATTTGCAGCTTTTCATAAGGCATAAAATATCTAAATAACTGACAGGTGGTAATAACTGAATTTTATCCGATTTAGAAATTTTGTCATATAATCCGAATTCTTTCATCCTATTCAGACTTCTGGGATGAATTGGATAAACCACAGGAAGAGGAAGATTAAGTAGGATTTCAACAATGTTTTTTAATGTTTCTTTATTGTCCACATTTTCCGCACGATGAGCGGTAACTAATATAAAATCTTTAAATTTTATCTCTTTAAGAATAGAGGATTTTTTTATTGCTAATTCAAAATGTTTTAAACAAGCATCGATAACTGTGTTGCCTGTAACAAAGATTTTCCCCCAGACATTTTCACCTTCCAGAAGTTTCCTTGAAAATTCTGTTGGAGCAAATAAATAATCTGACATATGATCAAGAATTCGTCGATTATACTCTTCAGCCATACGCATATCATAAGAACGAAGACCGGCTTCTAAATGTCCCACCTTAATGTGTATTTTTGCTGCAGTTAATCCTCCTGCTAGGGCTGAATTTGTGTCCCCTTGAACAATTACAAATGACGGATTTTCCTTTAATAAAACTTTTTCGATTTCTATCAGCATTTTTCCTGTTTGTTCTCCATGTGACCCTGACCCTACGTTTAAATGATATTCAGGTTCTCTTAATTCTAAATCATTAAAAAATTGGTCACATAATGAAGCATCATAATGCTGATCAGTAAATAGAACTCCATAATTTATTTTCCTTTTTTCACAGACTTTAATAACTGGAGATACCTTAATAATTTCTGGCCGTGTACCTAGTACAAAGAAAATTGTCATGTTATTCCTCTGTGCATTTATCTTAATTTATATTTTACTTCCTTAACGTGTCTAGTTATATACATATCGCAAACCAAGCCAAATAATAAAATTTGGATTCCCATTATTATTAATAAGGCAGATAGGACTAAATTCCCTGTTAATAATTGTCCAAACATCATTGAATTATAAACAACTACTGCGCCTACAAGAATGCCCGATGCAATTAATACAGTACCAAGAGCTCCAAATAATGATAATGGATGATAATCTCGATATGTCTTAAGTCCAATAATAGAAATTCGTAAAGCATAGTCAGCGGGATCTGAAATTAATTTTGATTTTCCATGTGGTCTTTTCAAGAATTTAACAGGTACTTCGCTTATGCGAAATCCTTCCTCAGCAGCTCTGATTATCAATTCTTGTGTATAAGTATAGTCTGAGGTTATTGGTACTTCTTCTAAAACTTCTCTTCGGATTGCTCTAAATCCGGTCTGTGAGTCAGTCAGATGTAAACCTGCAAAACGATTTACGCACCATGTAAATACT
>JABXJV010000462.1 GCA_013375355.1 Candidatus Helarchaeota archaeon | reverse complement strand
AACTAGGGTCATGGGTGAATTCCATCAGGTCATTATGCCAATTTCTTATATTATCAAAAGAATCTCTATTTGTAATGTCGTAAACCAATAATGCTGCATTTGCTCCAGTTGCATATTTTTTTCTTAGATCCTTAAACCGTTCTTGACCACCGATATCAAAGATTATGAAAATAATGGTATTTTCATCAAAATCGAGACTTTTTTGGTAAACATTGTAGCCTAAAGTTGATAAATATTCCTGTTCAAATTTATTATTAATATACCTTTCAACTAAAGATGTCTTCCCTACAGCTTGATTACCAAAAAGAACCAATTTTAAACTATAAATAGGACTCATTTTTATTTATCCTAAATAGATATATTGATTCCCACTCATATAAATTTTATAAACAAGTTTATTATAAATAATTTTGAAAAGATAATCCTAAATTTTTTATCATAAAATAGACGTGTATATCCTTTTCATAAACTATTTTTAACATAAAGATTGACGATAGAACACTCTATGTGCATCTAATAAAATTTTTTGGGATAACTCAACTTTTACTTCTAACAGACCAAATTTGAAATATTGTTATGAGTAACAAACCTCTGGGTTAAAAAGAGACGGGATAGAACCGAAATCCCACTTTTATACTACTTATCAAAGTTGAAATTTTTACGAACATATAAACAAAAATAATTAATTCAAAAATTATATAAGTCCAAACTTACAATAATATATTGAGGATGATAACAGTATTGTGAAAGCGCTTTATTTTTAATACCATTCTAATTTCAAATTCCCCAACCACATCTATTTATTTTTAAAGCTTTCACAATACTGTCGAACTTGGGAAAACAAAAAAATTATAAAGAATGTGATTTATATGGCTGAAGAAGAAAAGAAAGAAGAAGAAAAAAAGGAAGAAGAGAAGAAAGAAGAAGAAAAGAAAGAATAAGAAAAGGACCTACAACTCAATTTTTTTTATTTCAGAATGCAACAAACAATTTATAAAGAATTTTGATTATATATAATGACTGAAAAAATCATGAGGGTTAAAATAACGGATGAGAAAGTAAAAAAGAGTCCTACTTTTGAAAACTACTTTTTAACCCCCTCCTCCCTACATTCCCCTTTTATATTCAAGAGTGGGGCTCACCCTAAAAATAATTAGTTAAATGAAATAAAAAGTAATCCTTAAGTGAAGCGTAAATTTGGAAAGAATATTATGCCCGATATGTAAAAAAGAAATGGAAAAAGTAAACAATTCGATTTATTATTGTAAAAATTGTAAAATACGGTTACATTATGGTAAAGAAAAGTAAGGACAAATAGAAATCTAAAATAATTTTTTGAGGTAAATTTTTATGGAAATTGAATGGGATAAAATCAAGAGCAGCCCGACTAAAGTATATAAAATTCCGGGTCAAAATCTTTTAAATTTAAAGGAACAATCAGAATCACAAGAAAAAACTATTAAAGATTTAACAAATACTCGAAATGAATTATCAGCAAAGATAGATTTATTGGAGAAAAAAATAACAGATTTGGAGTCCGAGATTAAAGGAAAGGACGAACAATTAAACTCTCTTGAAGTATTTTCAAATGAATTAAAAAAGCAACATGCAAAAGAATTAAAAGCGAAAAATCAAATGATATCGGAGTTAGAAAATTCCGTTTCAAACAAAGAAGAGGAAATTAAAGGATTAAACGAAGACATATTGGGTAAAAATAATAAAATTTCCGAATTACAAGATGAAAATTCAAAGCTAATAAATAAAATTCCCAAAATACAAAATCAAATTTCGGCTAAAGAATTAGAAATTGAGAATTTAAAGAAAGAGATGGCTGAAAAAATATCACAAGTTGAAAATGAAATAAAAAGCTTAAAAAGTCACACTGATGAGCTTCAGGGAATTATTAAGACCAAAGAAGACACTCTTAGGGAAAAAGATAAAAAGATTGACGAATTAAACAAAGAGATAAATGAATTAAATAAGAAAATTGAGGAGTTAAATACCGAAATAGATGAGTTGAAAAAACAAGTTCCCAAAAAACCCGTTTTTGAAAAAGCCGAAGAGGTTATTAAAGGAGGATCGTGTCCTAAGTGTGGATTTCCAATTTATGAAGAGTATAAAATTGTAGAAGGAGAAAGACAACTTATTAGAAAATATTGCCCGAATATATCTTGTGGTTGGACAATTATAGGAAAACCGAAAATCGCTATTGCGTTGGAAGCTGAAATGCCTGAAAAAGTTGAAAAAGAGATAAAGATATTTAAAGTCAAAAAAGATGGACTGGAAGAAACAAAGACTCTCAATAGTAAAATGGTAGCAATCATAGCTGATCCATCTCAAGACATTATTTGGATTTGGAAAGGCAAAGACTCAAGTAGATTTGAATATGCAGCAGCGACTCGACAAGCAACAAGAGTAAAAATGGAAATTGTAAAAATATTTCATGCACGCATAGAACGTGTTGATGAAGGCGAAGAACCAAAAAATTTTCCGAAATTGAGAAAGTAATCTTTTTTAAGCTACTATAAGCTAAAGTAACAAAGGAAATTATAGAAAACCATTTTTTAAAAAATTAAAGTGGAATAATAAATGAAATTTTGTCCAGAATGCGAAAATTTATTATATCCAATAAGTAAAAAAAATGAAAGATATTTAGCATGTAAATTATGTGGCTATGAGGAGAAAATTGATATCAAAAATGCCATCTCAGAAGACTATAAAATAGGTGACGAAATAGTTCGAGGAAATGAAGTAGAGATTATGGAGGAAGATGAACCACGTCCCAAAATAACAATTGAATGCCCAAAATGTAATAATAATCTAGCATTTCATTGGGAAAAATATGATGATGAAGGCGAAATAGTTCTATTTTACCGATGCACAAAGTGCAGATATGTATGGATGGAAAAAGATTAAATGAAAAAAACAGGAAATTTTTTCAAAGCTTTTTAACTTAATGATTTATAAATTAATCAATTAATTTAGGAGTGAAATAAATGACTGAAGAAAGTGAAGAAAAGAAAGATATCTTAAGTTCTTTGTGGGATGGCTTGAATAAAGTTGTGAATAGGATTTCTGAGGCAAATAAGAAATTCTGGGATAAATTATTGGGCAAAGAAGAAGGTGAAGGCATAGAAGGCGAAGAAGCGAAAGGTGGTTTGGCAGGCATTATAGAAAGAATTGCAGAAGCACATAAGAATTATTGGGATATTCTACTTAGACGGAAAGAAGGAGAAGAGCCTGAAAAAGGCAGATTTGATCCAGCGAAGATCATTCGTGATATCCGCAATAGAATACGAGACTTTTTAGGAATTGAACCGTTACCTGAAGAAGAAACTAGTAAATAATCCGACAGTAAGATAATCAAATTGGTTGGATCCGGTTATAATATACTCCAAATCTATCTACCACAAAAGCCTATGGCAGATATGCGAGAAGATTACCTATAAAAACTAACGGGTAGAAAATATAGAAACTGTATATGAGATAATAAAAAACATAAATAATTATCAATGGTAAAATTGAATGAATATAAAGCAATCATCGTAATCGGAACAATAGGTATTCTAAATATTATATTTTTAATTCACACCCAAAATATTTTAGATTTTTTAAAATTCATACCATTT
>JABXJV010000461.1 GCA_013375355.1 Candidatus Helarchaeota archaeon | reverse complement strand
TACTTTTCATTATCAAAGCCTATATTTTTTGACATTATTTATACCTTTCTCAGCAAAACGCAACCTAACAGTTGGAGTTCAGCGGAAGAACCGCCGACAGATAATGTAAATTACCAAAAGATAGAGAACTATCTATCAGGAATACAGCCTTTTTAACCGGCACTTATAATTATTATGATAAGTGGTAAAATTTTTTTAATTAAATCTTATTTTATGTTTTCAGAACCTTTTGAACACTTTTAATTAGATATTAAGGTATATATTTGAAAATTTCAAGAATTATTTTTTTGAAATTTTAAACCTGCTTTAATTGCATCGTTAGTTTATTAGTAAAATGTCTGTTTATTACCTAACGGTTATAGGCATTACCGGTTTGACCGCCAAGGGTACACTTACAAAATAGGCAAGACTCTTAAATTACCTTGAAAATCTCAAAAAAAGCCAGCGTTTAAATCCGCTTGCATTCCTTTATTAGGCAGTAATAAATATTTTTCATGAAAAATTTAAATGTGCAATATGAAGTTGTCTTGTTCCACTCAGTGAATCAATACCGTCAAAACAAATTGCATTACCGGTACGATCCCAACGAGGATGGAAGTCACATCGTAAATTGCCTGATATAAATCTTCTTTCCCTCATATCAAGATTTACGATTGTATAACATTGATTATTATCAATGTTATAAATTATTAGTGATTGTTTTAATGCGTCATGTATCTTACGATCTGTAACCAACCATTTTTGATTCGGTGAGAAACTACAATGTCCGTCAAAATCCAAACAACCATCACCTAAATGCTTATAATCATCTTTACCATCAGTAAATAACACGTGAACACGATTATTTCCATTTAATTTAAAAGTTGCAATAATTTCTTTATCATTTCTCCAGTCGAAGTGAGAGACGCTTTTACCATATGGTATAACTTGTTTTAATTCTGAACCATCCAAATTAGCAGTAAACATACCTGTTTCTAATTTACCATCTTGCCTTCTGGTTCTTGCAAGGAAAAAGAATCGTGTATCATTTTTATTAAAGACAGTGTGATTAAACCACATATGGGTATCTCTTAGTTCTGGATGAGTTTTTTCAATCATTTGATAGACTCTTTCGATAGAAACCACCAGTTTAGATTTGCCTGTTGTTAAGTTCATTAAAAAGATACCATCATTACCTGGATGTGGTGAATTTGGATTTGGATCTTTGATACCCGAATATCCGACAACCTTACGAAGACGACCAAGGCGACCATAAGTGAGGCTAAGTGCAAATTTACCATTATGACTCACTGCATTCACTGGTCTTGGTAATTCTCGCTTTTCACCAGTAAATACATTCATAATTATCGAAATGATTTTGTCTCTTTTCCTATCGTTAAAAATGATCTCATTATCAGGATTTAGTGGATTCCAATGGAG
>JABXJV010000460.1 GCA_013375355.1 Candidatus Helarchaeota archaeon | reverse complement strand
GTAGCTTTGGCTATCTTAATGACCTGTGGATGTTCAACATGACGAGTGGATGGTGGACATGGGTGTCGGGAAATGACACACGAAATCAGGCAGGGATCTATGGCACGAAGGGCGTGCCCGCTGCAGGAAACGTCCCCGGGGCAAGGGAAGGCAGCATCTCCTGGACGGACGCCGATGACAATCTCTGGCTCTTCGGGGGATCTGGACATGACAGTGCAGGTAGCCTGGGCTATCTTAATGACCTGTGGAAATATGGATGATAAAAAAGAACTGAAGAATGTTCGAAATCCCTACCTATACCTTTTTTTTATTTTTCACAATTATATGTAACGAAATAAATAATCCAATAAAATAATTTTGTATTTTGAGGTACTACTGAGAGCTTACTTCCTGTAATTTTGAAATTTGATTATTTGATAGCCATAATTTTTTTAACTTTGTTAATGATTCTAGGCCATCGATTTTTAAAATCTGATTCTCTTTTAAATCCAATATTTCTAAGTCTATATTATTACTCAATCCTTCAATTTTAGAGATTTTAGTATTATTTAAATATAATTTACTCAATTTTTGAAGATTTTCCAGCCCTTTAATTTTCCTAATTGGGTTGTCTCCAAGATCCAGACGTTTTAAATTCGAGAGATTTTCTAGACCTCGAATTTTATTAATTTGATTGCTAAATAAAATCAAACTCTCTAGTAAAGTAAGATTATCCAACCCTTCTAGTTTAGTAATTTGATTTTTTTGTAGTGCTAATACTTTTAATTGTGATAGCGTCTCTACCCCTTTTATCTTATTTATCTTATTTTCCGACATGCTTAAATGTTCTAATTGCTGTAAATTCTCTAAACCCTAAATGAATCTGATATTTTTAAAAAACATGTTTCCAGATTTTATTTTGTTGAAAATTTAGCTTATATGCGAATCAACACAAATCTTTTGAGAATATTAACTAAATCTCGTGATACTGCTCGCACGATTTATGATAATTTTAAATCGAAGGATGTAACCTATAAATTAATCATCGGATGTCAACCCTCTGAAAAAAATGAGG
>JABXJV010000459.1 GCA_013375355.1 Candidatus Helarchaeota archaeon | reverse complement strand
TTTTTTACCATGGAGCTAAAACCTCATTTTTGAATTAAATAATTATTTTTTTGCTTATAATTCAATTATACTAAGGTTTTAGCTCTCTTTCAATTATTTTTTACCGGACACTACTGAAATTGGGAGATTAAATAACTAATTTTTGTATCAAAAAATTGCAATTTCGTAAAATTTACCAAAGTTCTTATCTTATTAAAAATTAATAAAATTTTTAAATATAACAACAATTTTTTATTTTGCAGAAAATTAAATTATAATCAATATATTCTTGAATCAAAAAAAAAATGTTTTTATATTAAAAAAAATCTTTTCTTTTTATTACTAAAACAAAAGAGGGAAAAACTATGAAAGAGATAAGAGTCGGATTGGTAGGTTATGGTTTTATGGGAAAAGCACACAGCAACGCTTATCTTAAAGTTGCTAAATTTTTCCCGTTAAAGGTAAAGCCTGTTATGAAGGTAATCTGCGATAAAGTTAAATCACTGGCAAATGCGGGAAAGGAAAATTGGGGATGGGAAAAGATTGAAACGAACTATAAAAAATTATTGAAAAGTGGAGAGATAGACCTTGTAGATATCACGACTCCAAACAACATGCACAAAGAAATTGCATTTGCGGCTGCTGAAAATGGAGTACACATCGCCTGTGAAAAACCGCTTGCTATGGATTCGGATGAAGCCAGAAAGATGTTAAAAGCTGTTAAAAAATCAAAAGTAAAACATATGATATGGTTTAATTATCGGAGGGTTCCTGCAATTGGGCTTGCTAAAAGGATAATCGAGGAAGGAAGAATAGGAAAGATATACCACATAAGGGCTTCTTATTTACAGGATTGGATTATGGACCCAAACTTCCCATTAGTCTGGAGACTTCAGAAAGAGATAGCGGGTTCGGGTGCTCATGGTGATCTAAATGCTCATATTATAGACCTTGCACGGTATCTGGTTGGCGAGTTTGATGAAGTAGTGGGAATGGATAAAACCTTTATCAAAAGGAGACCGCTCGTTGAGGAAGCAGTCGGATTAGCAGGTAAAGGGAAAAAAGAAAAAGGTAAAGTTACTGTTGATGATGCAGTTCTTTTTCTGGCAAGATTTAAAAATGGAACAGTAGGAATTTTTGAATCCACACGCTTTGCTGGTGGAAGGAGAAATCAGAATCAGTTCGAAATCAACGGGAGTAAAGGAAGTTTAGCATTTAAGTTTGAGAGGATGAATGAACTTGAATTCTACTCAAGCAAAGAACCACTCTATCTTCAGGGTTTTAAAACTATTCTTGCCACAGAGGGGGTACATCCTTATATAAGCGCATGGTGGCCACCGGGTCATACTATTGGTTATGAACACACATTTATCAATCAGGCATACGACCTGATAGACGGTATTGTGAATAATAAAAAGCTAATACCTGACTTTGAAGATGGACTTAAGTGCCAGCAGGTACTGGATGCGGTATTAAAATCTTCTCAGGAAAGATGCTGGGTTAAGGTGGATGAAATGTAGAATGTTATATTCGCCTATCTTTTATTAATCATTATCCTTTTTTGGTTTTATTATTAAAAAAATTTTTGTAAATTTTTTTTATTAGTCAAAAAATCCTCCTTTCGCATGCCACTTAGTGTCTTTTGAAAAGGAGAGTTACTTACTTTGAAAGATGAAGTGGCAAAAAGTGAATTCCCCCGATGCTTCGAGGGGAACGACATTTTTGATGTTTCACTTATCTATATCCATATTTTACAAAAGTATTTATTTATTAAAAAACATAGAATAACATATAATTTTACTTTTTGCCGGCTCATCTTGAAAAGAAAGTAGGGGTAGAGATAGTCCACCACCGCGGAACCCCGAGTACTTTAGGGATGAATTAAAAAATAAAATTTACTAAATACAGGAGGTATTAAAAATGAAAATAGGAGTCTTAACAGTATTATTCGGAGGTATGTCTTTTGACGAAGTAATAAATTATGTTTCAAAACTTGGTTTGGAGGCAGTCGAATTAGGAACGGGAAACTATCCCGGC
>JABXJV010000458.1 GCA_013375355.1 Candidatus Helarchaeota archaeon | reverse complement strand
CATACCCATTTTCTCTGATTTCTCCGATAGTAGGAACTTCATTTTTCCTGAGAAGCCGCCCACCTTCTTCTCCCTTTTCCCATTTTTCTCTCAAGCTTTCTTTTACATTAGGTAAAATCTCTTTTTTAAAATCATTTAATGCAGATTTCTCATCCAAATAATCCCATTTACCAAGATTTAGGTTTACATCATAGCCTGCTGCTTTTATGATGTCGTTATATTTAATATTTTTATTCTTTACTGCTTTTATCCAATCCCCATACCCATTTTCTCTGATTTCTCCGATAGTAGGAACTTCATTTTTCCTGAGAAGCCTCCCATCTTCTTCTCCCTTTTCCCATTTTTCTTTCAAGCTTTCTTTTACATTAGGCAAAATCTCTTTTTTAAAATCATTTAATGCAGATTTATCATCCAGATAATCCCATTTACCATAGTGTTTTTTTACATCATAACCTGCTGCTCTTATAATATCGTTATACTTAATATGTTTTTTCCCTATTGCTGTTACCCAGTCTTTATATCCATTATTTCTGATTTCTTCAACTGTCGGCACATCATTTTTACTAAGAAGTCTCCCACCTTCTTCTCCCTTTTCCCATTTTTCTTTCAAGCTTTCTTTTACATTAGGCAAAATCTCTTTTTTAAAATCATTTAATGCAGATTTATCATCCAGATAATCCCATTTACCGAGATTTAGATTTACATCATAACCTGCTGCCTTTAAGATATCGTTATATTTAATATTTTTTTTCTCTATTGCTGAAATCCAGTCACTAAAATCATTTTTCTTGATTTCTTCCTTTGTCGGCACATCATTTTTGCTAAGAAGTCTCCCATCTTCTTCTCCCTTTTCCCATTTTTCTCTCAAACTTTCTTTTACACTAGGCAAAATCTCTTTTTTAAAATCATTTAATGCAGATTTCTCATCCAAATAATCCCATTTATGCATAATTCTCGTTTTTCTCAGATTTCCTTCTTTAACTAGTCTATTTAATAATAAAGGTGATATACTTAACCCCAATTGATTCAAATCTTTTATAATTTTATTATAAGAATCGTCTGAGCTTTTTAGTATATTAGCTAAATATTTTTCAACTTCTTTGTGTTCGTTAATTTTGTTATATTTATTAATGAATTCGATTTTTTTATCATCAGTGATTTTTTCATTATTTTTTATCCAATCAATAAATTTATTTGTAATTCTTAACCCATGATTAGCCCATTTACCTGTTTCCTTATGATAATCATTCATTAATCTTTGAAAATCAGGAGATATTTTTAATTCGTATTTATTGATATTTTTAATTTCTTTAGAATTTTGAATATGTTCTTTAATATCATCTATTCTTTCCTTAACAGTTTTTAATTCTTTAAATCTTTCGAGATGTGTTTCTGCAGATAAATTTTCATTTGATTTTTTATGATCAACAAGGATTTCTTTTAATTTTTCCTTTTCTTCTTTAAAGAATTCATCAACTTCTTTTATTGTTTCTTCATTTAATTTTGGTAAATCTCGAGAAATTTCCTCAATATTTCTATCTTCTTTTTCTCTTAATTTATCAAGATGAGTTTCTGAATGCTCTTTTTTTTCAATTTGTTTCTCTAAAGGTTTTTCAAGGTGTTCTTTTAGAGAATTTAATTTTTCAGTGGAAATTTCAATTTTAATATTTAATAATTTATCAACAGCTTTTTCTATCTCTTTCATCTTTTCAAGGATAGACATATTTTTAAATTCTCGGATATCTTGTTTATTTTCTATTTTTTCATCCTCTTTTAATTTTTCAATATGCTCATCTGTTTCTTTATTCAAAACATCTGATTCGAGTTTATTTCCCGTTTCTTCAGCATCTTTTAATTTTTCAAAGTGTTTATCTAATTCTTTATTCAAATCATTCAATTCATTTTTACTTTCTGTTTCTTCTTTTAATTTTTCAGTATGTTTATCTGTTTCTTTATCCAATTCGTTATTATTTTTTTCTTTTTCCAGGTCTCTATCATCCTTTTCTTCCTTATTTTCACGTTTTAATCGTTCTAGTTCATTATTAGTCTCTGTATTTGCCCCTACATCTTTATTTTTTTCATTTTTTTCTTTTATATAATCCCATTCCTCTTGATTTTTTTCATCCCTTTCCTTTTTACTTTCCCATTCTATATTTTTTTCCCTATCTATTAATTTCCGATAAATATTCTCTTTTTTTTCTTCCTCTTTCAAATATTTATTCTTAATATCTTTAATATACTCCCATTCTGGATTTTTCTTCCTCTCAATGTCTTTATCTTTAATTTTTTCTACAATTTCTTTCTTTTCATCATTTTCTATCTTTTCTAAATTTGTCTCTTTAAACTCACTAAGCCATTTCACATTTCTCACCTGAATTAAGGAATTTTTTTGATTTCAAGCTGAGTAGTAAGGATTTTTTCGTAGTTATCTAACACTAGTTTGTAATACCCTACCTCATAAAAACTACTACCTAATTGATACCAATTTACATTACTCAGCATTTTCAGACCTTTACTTCTTTTATAAAAATTATATTTAGTGGAAAATTAAAAGAAAAACTAAATAGAGTATTATAAGTTGATAAATATGTGATATTGGACACACAAACATCCTCTTTTTCTTTTAAATTCTCATTCTATTGTTTACTTTAAATTTCTTTGTGAAATTTCGTGATATTTCTTGAATTTTCGTAATTTTTTAATTAGCCCTTTATTGTGTGTCTTAATTGGAAATAAACCCAAACTCAATCTTATTCTCTAAAGAATAGTTCTAACTCTTGTTGAATTATAAAAAGATTTGGTTCATTCTTTATTTAAAAAAAACTAATAAAAAATTTTAAGAATTGACATATCTATGTAGAAATTTTTAATCAGAATAAAAATATCATAAAATATGAAATTGAATTAATTATAAAAAATCATTTATTTTTATTGCCACTTTTTTTTATACAATTATTACTTGGAGGTCTAATTTAAAATCATTTCTTGAAATTTTTCAATTGCGGATTGGGATATATTTTATTTTGCCATAAAAATACTAAATTGGAAAAAACTTGTTGGGTCAAAATCGGGATGATTTAAGACCATTTCTTGAAATTTCTCAGTTGCTTTCTTATAAGGCTCGTTAAATTTAATCTTTTTCCAGTTTGGCTCTGGTCTGGTGCCTTTTTTCATAATTCCTTTAATATTTATCACCACGGATAATTTTTGAGTTATTTAATTACATTAAATTCTACTTATTAAAAAAATTTTGGAAAATTCTCATAGTTTCTAATCTTAAAGAATGAACTTTCCAAAAATGATTAATATATCTCTGCAATTTTTCAAATGAATAAGAATCGATCTCAAATTTAAAAGGAAAGACCACTTCCCATAATATTAAAGACCCGTCATTTTCCAGGGGAGCGGGTCCAATTCTTTCAGATGAATCCATTTCTTTATCAAAATAGTCATTAACAATCTCCTCTTTAAAATTACCCCTGCCAATATCTAATAATAAATTAACAATTCTTCTAACCATTTGATAAAGAAAAGCGGTGCCTATTACATCAAATATTAAGAATTGATCTTTTTGAGATATATTCAGCTCATAAATTTCTCTAAAAGTATTTTTATTTTCATATTTTTTGGAAAAATTCTTAAAATCATGGTATCCTATAATTTTTTTGGCTGCATTTTCCATTTTTTTAAAATTTTCGTCATCAAATCTTGTAATATATTTATAATGGCGTTTAATAGCTTCAAACCGAGGTAAAAAATCATCTTTTACCTCTTTCTTTGCCCAGATTATTATATCCTTTGGCAAATATTGATTAATCATTGGAATTATCACACGTTCATTAGTATTAAAGGCAATGACATTACCAAGTGCATGTACTAACGCATCTGTTCGAGAAGCACCTTGAAATTTTGAAGTTGAATCATTTTCGATCAATTTTGTCTCAATCAGAGCTTCTTTGATTCTGCCTTCTACTGTATCAACGTCTGGTTGGAATTGAAAGCCTCTATAATTATCACCTAAATAAAATAATTTACATGCTACTCGCAATTTTCTCACATTAAATGCCCTATAAGATAACCTGGACTTACTTCATCTATATGAACTTTTATGAATTTTCCAAATAAGTTATCAGAAGATTTAATAACAATAGTTTTATAAGCATAATTTCTACCCATCCAATCCCCATATTTACTTTTTTCTGATACTAATACTTCTCCTTCCCAATTAATCCACTCTTTATTTCGTTTAAGGGTTAATTGATTTACCAATTCTGTTGCAATTTTACTTCTTTTTTTAATAATGTCTGGAGGGATTTGGTTACTCATTTTTTTAGCCTTTGTTTTTGGTCTCTGACCAAAACGAGAAATATTTACAATATCAGGTTTAATATTTTCTAATAATTTAAGAGAATTTTTAAATTGTTCTTCAGTTTCTCCTGGAAAACCTATAATTAAATCTGTTGAAAGGGTTAGAAGAGGGAATTTATTTCTAAATTCATTAATAATTTTAAGAAAATCTTTAATAGTATAATTTCTATTCATCGCTGTTAAAATGTCATTATCACCCGATTGTAGAGGTAGGTGCAGAAATTTGTATAAATTGGGATGAGAATATTCCTCAATTAATTTTTCTAATATTGGAATTACACTTTTTGGATTCATCATTCCTATTCGGATATTAAATCTTGATCCGATATTTG
>JABXJV010000457.1 GCA_013375355.1 Candidatus Helarchaeota archaeon | reverse complement strand
AATAAAATTTCATTTTTTGTGACTTCGAAGACTTCTTCTAAAATTCTTCTCGTATCATGAGGTCTAATGGCAATTTTTTTCCTTAACCTATCTATTGCTTCTTGAGTAGTCACAGAGAACCTTCTAATGATTTTTTTATTTTGTTCTACGAAATTTGATGGTCCATTCTCTTTCTTCCAATCAATAATTTTTTTGGAATCCATATTACTACCTTTATAATCAAAAGCTAAATCAACATCTCCTGATTCATGAATTAATTTTAGAACTACATCAATAGGTAGATTTCTTTTTTTCTTTGTCTCACCTTCTAATGCTTCCCCAACCTCATAAACCTTATCACAATCAGGACAAACTTTTGCACCAATGACCTCATGTGAGATTGGAAGTTCTATTGGATTTCTTTTTAAATATATAATACGATATCTCCCAGAAACATGAATATATGGTTCGTAATACTCAGTTATGTCCAGATATTTTACATCTACTCCGGCTGCTTTTTTGAAAACTTTATTAATTTTGGATTCTAGCAAGACTTTTGCTTCTGGTTTACCAATTTTCTTTGTTTTAAAGTAAATTTCTAAATCTGAAATCTTTTCCTCAAATGGGGCGTTCCCTTTGTTCAAATCATAATCATCCAAATTTATTCACTCGATTTATTTTTTTACCTTTTATTTGATTTTTATTTTAATATAAATTATATTATGAGTTCTAATATTCTTTCCTTAAAAATTTTCTTTTAAAATGGTAATATGGGAGATATTAATATGCCCATCGATGAGGATGTTAACAAACTTGTGGACAAAATAGCAAAGGATAATATTTCGGGTGCGAATACATTAACTAGAAAGGCAATTGAAGCTTTAATACTACAAATAAAAAAATCTTCAGACAATTTTATACGAGATGTAGAAAATGTTTTTAAACTACTTTTAAAATCTCAACCAAGCATGGCTCCTTTAATCAAAGGAACAGGTACCATTATGTATGAAATTCTCGCAAATTTTAACAAGATACCTCTTGGAGAGTTAAAAGTCAGAGCAATTAAAAAAGGAGAGAAGTTTCTGGAAGAATCAGATAATGCTATAAAAAGGATCATAGAATTTTTTAACGGTATTATAAAAACAAATAGCACAATCATGACACATAGCATGAGTAAAACAGTATTTGAAATATTAAAGTACAATAAGGATAAAATTTTAAGAATTATAATGACAGAATCTCGCCCCCAACTAGAAGGAGTATCATTAGCTAAAATTCTAACGGGAAAAATCCCTATTACCTTAATTGTTGATTCCGCAATCGGCTATTTTATTAAAAATAGTAAAATTAACTTAATTCTAGTAGGAGCGGATAGCATACTTGCAGATGGATCAGTAATAAATAAAATTGGAACTTATCCTCTTGCTTTATTAGCACATGAAAATAAAGTTCCCTTTTTCGTAGCTGCTGAATCATCAAAATTTAACCTAAAAAGTCATTTTGGGCTAGAGGTAAAAATTGAGGAAAAACCATCAAATGAGATATTATCTGAAAAGATCCCCGGAATCCAACCCAAAAATGTCTATTTCGATATTACTCCCTCATATTTAATTACATCAATAATTTCGGAAATAGGTATTTTTTCACCTGATCAATTTATTCAGAAAATAACTAGTGAATTACAAGTTGATTGGTTAAAGAAATATCTAATATAGATTTAGAGAAATTAATAGGTAAATTGAATATTTTTTCATTTGTTTTACAATTTTTCTCAATTTTACATGATATTATACCAAGCTTTTCGAATATTCTCTATTGGGTCATCTTCTACCTTTGAATTAATACCTAACATCATCGTAGCACGTCTTTTTAGGTCGTAAGTGGGCCATTCAGGTAAACCATTGTGATTTGGATTACCAGTCCGAGTAAAAGCAACCCAAGCATCCATCACATTTTTAGCTAATTTTTCCTCTTCTTCTCCAGTTCCAATAGCTCCTTTTTGAGTGTCTGTTGTGTCAAGATTGCCAAACACGAATGGAATTTCAATCGTGTGAAAAGCTGTACCATCAGTACGCGAACCATAAGTGAAAATATAACAGTAGATATTTGGTTGATATTTCACATATGCCTCTATATTACGGATTATAGGAATTCCAAACATAAAATCGGAAATAAAAGCATCTAAATACTTGAAAGCATTATTTGGGTATTTTTTTTCCATTATTTCCTTATAAATAATGATCAATTTATCCAATTTCTTCTTCTCAATTCCAATGGATTGGATATGTGCTTGAACAGCGTCCAAAATGGACTTTTTTGTTCTCTCATCTGCTGCATGATTAAGAAGACGAGAAATAAATGCTAATTCATCTTTGTTGCTTCCAATTATTATTGGGACATTACTTGATTTTCCTTTGCGTATTATTTCTAGTGGATGTTCTGGAATGATTTTGCTATCAATAAAGGGTCGAAATGGAACATCTGCTATTTGACCAACTCCACCAGCAATCCTTCTTTGCGCTCTCATTATTTTTTTTAGAGGTAATTTGCGTAAGTCATCGATTTTTCCTTTTTCAATTCGCAGTTTAGCCATAAATTTTTCAGCACCTTCTCTTGCCTTTTTTGGTCTAAATCCTTTTGGATTCGCTGTTCCACTTTCCATAATAGCCTTATGAAATAGCCCCCTTGCGGCAGGAATTGCTAGCAAAATGGCTACTGATGCACCACCAGCTGATTCTCCAAAAATTGTTACGTTATTTGGGTCACCACCAAACCGTT
>JABXJV010000456.1 GCA_013375355.1 Candidatus Helarchaeota archaeon | reverse complement strand
ACTCAAAAAAATATTATTTTTGATAAAATAGAACAAGATCCATCAAATAAAAAGATATTCAAATGTAAAGGACACTTTCCGTCTGGAAGAAAAATAACTTTTAATATTAGATTGCCTGTTAGATATCCAAAATCCATTCCTATTGCCGAAAATTTCTATATCCGTGATTGGTATGTAGGTCTTGATAAATTCAAAGCTGCATGTTTTGGTAAAATGAAAGAAAAATGGCGAAAGGATGGTCGAATGGGTATAGTTCACTTTTTAGTAATGCTTGCACATTATACTGCAATGGCTGCTTTTAGCATAAATACACCAAAAATAAGGAAATCAAAAAAGAAAAAGAAACTAAAACAAAAGAGGCTTGGTTAAAAAATGGATGATGAGGATAAATATAAAATAGAAAAAATTGGAACGCCTGCAGGAGACGCAGCTTCTGCACAAAGCGTTGTTAATGCAATAAATTATATCTTATTAAAATTAAAAGAATTAGATGATTATTATACAGATAAACTGAAATTTATAGATATTTCATCCTTAGATCCTATAATCGAGGGAATACATGAAAAATTAAATGATTTGAAAATAACTCAAGACTTATTCACACAAAAACTATCCGAATTAGAAAATAAGATAAATTCAACAGATTTTGACTCCCAACAAACCTCAACGATATCCTCAGATAATGCGGATACTGAGATAACCAGTGATTCACAAGATATGAAGGATGTACAAACCGAGAATATACCTACTGTAAAAAACACAAAACTAAAAGAATTATTAAATTCGATTTTAAATCTGCAAACCGATGCAAATCTCCTTATCCCAACCCAAGTACCTGAATTTTATGCAATTTTACCCCCTGAAGATATTAAAAAATCACTTGAAGAACTTGGAGGATATATTGATCAAAAAGATCTTTTAGGACTGATCTTTAGTTTCTTGACATTACCCGACACAGAAATTCCAAAAAACTATAAAATTATGTTATATGGACCAGAAGGAAACGGAAAAACTTCCATAATTCATGCATTAGCAAAAAAATATGGTTATTCTTTAATTTTTATTGACTTTTCAATATTAATTTCATATTCTGAGAATAAACAAATTCAGAAATTGATTTCACTTTTCAAAAAAATTAAAGAAGAACAAGAGATCAGACCTGCTATTCTATTTTTAGATAATCTTGAAATGATTACTGGAAAACAATCTTCAAGATATATCACGAAAACTATAATCCTTGAAATGGAGAAGATAAGCCTTGCAGACCATAGAATTTTAATCGTAGCTGCTACAAGAGATATAGATGAAATATCAGAAACGGTTCTAAAAGTTTTTGATGATTTCATAGAATTTTTAAATCCTGACGATTTAGAAAAGAGTAAAATCTTAAGAATACTTCTAGATAAGATTAAATTAGAAGAAAACTTAGATATTGATGAACTTGCTAATGATCTAGCATTTAATATTAATACTAAAGTCTTTTCCTGTGCAGATTTAGAAAGTATTGTAAAAATTGTGAAATTTTTATCCTTAAAAGAAAATAGAAATTACGCTACAAAATCTGATTTTGATAGATCTTTACAAAGAATAAAGAGTCGAATTAGT
>JABXJV010000455.1 GCA_013375355.1 Candidatus Helarchaeota archaeon | reverse complement strand
CGCGATAGATTTCATAGGAAACCAAGTCACTATCTGCGGGGGTCGTCCAGCTCAAAATAACTTTTCCTTCACTTGCTAGTGTTGCATCAACAGAAAGTTCAGGAGCTTCGGGACCAACTAGATCACAAATGCCAGTCACAACTTTCGATGGAGCACTTTTTCTTCCAAGTGCATCAATTGCAATAACTTGGAAAGTATATTCCCGCATGTGATCATTATATTGAACTTCATAAGAAGTATCAGTAGTTGAACCCATTTTATAAGTATAATATGTTAAAGGAGAATAAGATAGAATATTATATTTTAAAATTTCATAAGAAACAGCTTTTTTAGGAGCCTCCCACTCCAGAATAATTTTTCCATGATATCCCGAAATTGCGTTTACTATTGGAGCTTTTGGTGGTTCTACATTAACGGAAATCCGAATAGGTAGAGAAGCTTGACCTATTTTTCCCCATGTATTTATAGCCGCAATTTTATAATAATATTCACCGTCTTTATGAACTTGATCAGTAAAGTTCATATCTTCGATGTTGCGAGCAATCAAATGCCTTTTAGAGGGTATGAAATCACTATCTTTATTTCGATATACATTAAAAGTCACGTCCGATTGTGGATAATTCCAAGAAAGGAATATGGTACCGTTAATAGATTGTCCTTTCCCACTTAAATTAACATCAAGTTGAGAAGGAATTGCAGGTATCGGCATAATATTTGTAGAGGCCGAAGTAAAAATAGTCAGCATATACATAGCAACAAACAATAGTACCAAATTTCGAAATATTTTACCTTTCTTTAGACGCGTCATAATCAATCCCTCTTAAGGGTAATATTATTGAGCAGGTCATCTAGCTTATAGTGTGGAAAATTGAGCAGTTGGTTATATAATTCACTAACCAATTTAACATATCCGGATATTTTTAAAAATTTTCTTAAATTAGGTTAATTAACCAAACCATAAACTAAGATGCCTGTTCTATTTTTTAGTTTAGATAAATTCACTAAAGAATTAATCTAAATAAATTACGACTCGATATATAAACCTTATCGAAATTTATTAAATAAAAATTTGGAGGCTAAAATACTAGAACATAAGAATTTGCATTGAATTTTATTAGATTTATTAAATAAATTAACCAAGAATTTCCAACTTTTATTAAATAATGGAAAAAATTTTTCAATTTCTCCATTTTAGTGAAAATCGATATTTTCAATGAATATTAAAAAAAATTGTATTCTCTATCAATATATACCCCTTCAAACTTTCCGAAATTGCGTCATTATTATAATAATATGTTAAAATTGCCCATTTATTTAATAACCTAAATCCTATAAATTTGGTAGATCAATATCAAATAATAATATTGTAGAATTGTTGAACAAAAAGAAAAAAAAGATTAATTTTTAGACGTTAGATTTTAGAGATTCTATTAAGGGAGTTAATAGCATAGGAATACAATCGCACCTACAACAAAAACAATCAAAGGTATATAGGTTGCTTGACCAGCATTTAAGTTATTAAGAATCCAGAATGCACCTACTATTGCTATAATGCTTCCTATCACTAGAGCAGCTGTTCTATCTCCACTCTCATGCCCTGCAGCACCTATAATTAACGATAAAACAGCCACGCCTATAGCAATCATTGCAAATAATCGATTATTTATAACCGTTGTGTATGTCATTGCTGCTGCTACATATGAAATCCCAATATTTATTCCCATAAATATTTTAGCTGCAGTTTTTGCTCCTGACATTTTAACAATTCAACTCATTCTCTTTCATATTTTAAATTAATATTTTATTGTGTATGGATTTTTAATTTTTAATATATTAAGTTCTCCATTATATCAAAAAATTTATTCCTTATTTTCCATAAAGAACATTGGAGCTATCAAAAATCCAGCAATAACTAGTAATAAATAATGTGAAAATCAAGTCAAAAGAATGGCAATACCAAATAATAATACTGATGAAATGTTGCATTAGATGAAAGTATAATGTAGGCTACACTATAAAATAAGTTAAAAAAAATTTGAAAATAAGTTTATATATACATTTATTATTAATTGGTTATGGGTTCAAAAACAATTACTATTTCAGAACAAGCTTACAAAGCACTCCAAAGGGAAAAGTTGGAAAATGAAAGCTATTCGGACACAATACTTAGGTTAACAAAGCGATTTGGGAGAATAATGGAAAGTTTTGGAAAATGGGAAATGTCTGATGAGGAGGAAAATAGGATGCAAAACGACCTCAACAAAGCTTGGATTTTATGGTCGAAAAATTTAGAAGAGTAGAGGAAATTATTAGATTGAAATGTTTAGATTCTGACATATTGATAGGTTTTTTAAGAGGGAAAGTTGAAGCTTTAAAGAAGATGAAAGAATTAGAGGATGAATCCCTTGCTACTACTACATTGAATGTATTTGAGCTACAATATGGGGCAAAAATATCAAAAAAACCAAAAAAAAACCTTAATGAAATTAAAAAAATCTTGAAAAATCTGAATATTTTTACTTTGGATTACAAATCAAGTGAAGAGGCTAGTTCAATTTTTGCAAATCTAAAAAAAATTGGAAAAATAATTGGAATCAAGGATATTTTAATAGCAGGTATTTGTCGCTCAAATAATCTAGAGTTAATCACAAAAAATATTAGTCATTTTGAAAATATT
>JABXJV010000454.1 GCA_013375355.1 Candidatus Helarchaeota archaeon | reverse complement strand
TTCGACAAGTTGCAGAAATTCTTTATCAGATGCGAAAAGATAAGGAAGTAGCAAAACGCCAAATCCCAGATAGCAATCTTAACCTTGCGATAACACATACAATGGGACAACCAGCCTTAGGATGGACTGGATGTATTCATGTATTCTCTCGAGAACTCTGAACTCAATACTAAGTCTATATTTATTAAATCCTTTATCTTAATTTAATGCAAGAAATTTCTATCTTATTAATTATTGTTTTATTCTTGATAATTTCTATTATAATGCATTTTACTATTTTGAAATTAATTTTAATAATACGAAATTTATAAAATTAAAATTATTTAATAGTGGTATATGGATGATATCACACCAAAAGAACGTGTATTTCGAGCAATAAATTGTAAAGATGTAGATAAAATTCCCGTTGTGCCACAATTAACTTATGCAACTGCAAAATATAGAGGAGTTTCTATATCTGAAGCTTTGGTTCATCCTCAATTGCAGCTGGATGCACTTTTAAATGCACAAGAACAGTGTGGATATGATGGGATATATGCAAATTGGGAAAGTAGTAGCGTTCTTTTAGCTTCTGCAATGGGTTGTAGTATCATCACCTTTGAAGATATTTCACCAAGAATAAAACAGCCCTTGGTGAATACTCCAGAAAGCGCAAAAAACTTATGTATTCCTCACCCCAAAAAGGCAGGACGACTTCCTCTAAATCTTGAATTAACAAAAAATTTAATTGAAAGAGTTGGTAGTAAATTAGCGATTTTTAATTATTTACCTGGTCCTTTTTCATTTGCAGCAGTATTAATGGGCGTAGATGAAGCTTTAACTAAAATATCCAATGATCCAGAATTATTAAAAGATGTTATGGAATCTGCCAGACTTGCAGCAGTTACATTTGGTGTAACTAAAATACAAACAGGAGCTGAAATTTTAACCATTGCAGAACCATTTGCTAATTTCGATAATCTATCCCCAAAACAATTTGAAGAGATTTGTCTTCCCTCAATTAAGAAAATGATTGGTGAATTAAGTCTTAAAAAAACTAAAATTGGACTTCATGTTTGTGGGAACTCGTTTCCTCTTATTGATCTATTAGTAGAAACTGGAGCAGATTTCCTCGAACTTGATTCAAAAGTTGATTTAGCTGCTGTTCGTGAAGATATCAAATCAGATGTCTGTCTTATTGGTAACATTGATACAACAAGTTTATTCATGAAACCTGCAGTCGAAATTGAGAATGAATGTAAAGACCTAATTAATAAAATGGGAGATAAAGGATTTATACTAAGTTCAGGTTGTGAAATTAGGTTCCGAACTCCTCTCGATAATATTTGTAGTATGGTAAAAAGCGTAAATCGTTAATAACAAAATATTTCAAAAAATTTTAAACGGAACCCGAATTTGCTCCCAAACTATTAATCGGCTACCCCTCGGCGGAAGTTTGTTACTTACCCTTTCAAAAAAAAATAATGTCGAAAGATTTAAAGGTGGAAATTTGCCAAATTAAAAATCAAAGGAATTGAAAAATACTGAAAATAATTAAAAAATAAAAAATGATTATTTAAATCTTAAAAATAGATTAAAAGGAGCAAAAGAAATGCCTGATGAATTGGCTACAGATCTAGCAGACCTAGAACGTGATAAGATATATAAGGCGGTGAAAAAGAGGGCTGAGGCAGGAGAAAACCCGCTGCAGATCCTCGGAGAATGTCGACAAGGTATGAAAATTGTCGGTGATCGCTTCCAAGCAGGTGAATATTTCCTTTCTGATATGATTATAGCAGCCCAAATTTTTGATGAGGTAGCCTCTATCCTTGAACCATACCTAGCCAATGCAGGACCTGCTGAAACTATAGGTAAAGTCGTATTGGCTACGCTTAAAGGGGATATCCACGATTTAGGCAAGAATATTTTTGCTACACTGTTAAATGCCAATGGATTTGAGGTACATGACATAGGAGTTGATGTTGACCCGGTTATTCTGGTGAATAAGGTCAAGGAAGTCCAACCCGATATCGTTGGTTTCTCAGCTCTAATCACCAGTGCCTTTTCCAGTATGAAGGAAGCTGTGGATTTACTCGAAGAGAAGGGTTTGAGATCCCAAATCAAGTTAATTGTGGGGGGCGGCTTGACCACTCCAGCAGTTAAAGAATATATCGGGGCAGATTTCCAGACTACAGACGCAAATGAGGGCGCATTATTCTGTAAAGAAGTAATGGGGGGAAGTAAGAATGTCACCCAAATTACAGCAACCTATGACACCTAAGAAGAGAGTTTCAACAGCATTAAACTTGGGAAAACCCGATCGGGTTCCGGTCGTTCCCAATCTTACCCCGATTTCTTGTGCACACCTACTTAATTGGCCTCAGGCAAAAATTGCCGCAGATACAAATGTTGCACTTGAGTCCATGATTAAGGTATATGAAAAATTTGGACCATTTGATGGTGTAAATCCTGCTGTATGCTGCACCGTCAATAGCTTGCTTTTGCAGGGGCATAAGGTTAAAATTCCGGGGAAGGACCTGCCGGAAGATGTACCCTGGCAAATGATGGAAGAAGAAATCTTAAAGTTTGAGGACTATGATAAAATTTTGGAGATGGGTCCAACAAAATTTTGGCAACAGGAACTCGTATTTCGCACGAGTAACGAGATTAAAACTCAACAAGATGTAACGAAGCTATTAAAAGCAGAAACAGGGTTTTACCTCAAGTCCTATTCAGAATGGTATAAGCGAGATACTGTCCCAATGATTGGTGGAGGAGGAAGTCACCCATTTTTTGTGCTTTCCTTGACTCGATCTATGGTGAAATTCACCGAGGATCTATATTACCACCCTGATAAAGTAGAAAAAGTTATTGCACGCATGGCGAAAGAATACGTCCCAACATGGATAAAAATATGCAATGCAACAGGCGTTAAAATGGCCTTTTTCTGTGAAGAGCGAGCAAGTGCGGCTATTTATCCTCTACGTATGTTCGAACGTTTCTGGTGGCCCTATACGAAACAGATGGTGGATGAGTTGTGGTCGCACGGGATTAGGTCGTGGTTCCATTTAGATATGTGTTGGGATAAGAATCTCTCCTACTTTTTAGAACTTCCTAAGGGTTCTGCAGTCATTGCCCTCGATGGAACAACCGATATTTTCAAAGCAAAAGAGGTATTAGGAGGGCATTTGTGTATTGCCGGCGATGTGCATCCCTCGCTGTTGTCACTCGGGAAACCTGAAGACGTAAAAACCTACTGCGAGAAGCTGATTGATGTGGTTGGTGGGGACGGCGGATTCATATTGTCTAGTGGTTGTGAGGTACCATACGCTTGTAAGCCGGAGAATCTTAGGGCTATGGTTGAAACAGGCAAAAATTATGAGTTATCGAAGTGTTGAATGTTCTATAATATTTTTTAAATCAATTTAATTTTTTTTCTTTAATTACTAATCTCGAATACAAAGTTCAAAGTAACAAATAGAATTCTCTTTTTGTATTTTTAAGACAAGCTGATTCAATTGAAAAGAGGGTAAAACATGTTCATAATGAGACTTTAAATCTAGAATTTTAATGTTTTAGATAAAAATTTCTTTTTTTATTTTAAATGAATAAACTTTATGTAAATCTATTAAATATTTTTAAATTATTAGCAAAATCTCTATCTAAAGTAAAAAACGTAAGACCAAATGTAATAGAAGTAATTAGAAACCCCAAAGAGCTTAAATCAAATGCACAAAATATAAAAAGAATTATCGCACCAATAGATAATATTGTCCAACCAAAAAGAATATTGGGAAGGTCCTTTTTTGATGGTTTTTTTCTTTGTGGAAAATTATTATAGTAATTAATTAAAAAAGAAATCCCTAATAGTGCAATTATGGCAATTGGCCAACTTAAAAATGGGCTCATTAATTCTCCGTTTAAAAATGGCATAAAAAAGTCTTCAAAAACATAGTCTTCAGTATAAATATCAAATAAACTTGATTCAATTGGTCTTGGGAATATTAAAAAGCGATCATTAAACATTAAATAAGGTTCTCCAATTCCTGGCCACCAGTTAAGATATATCGGATTTATTGCAAGGAAGAAATACATGCGAAATGGTTCAAAACGAATTGGGTCCGGCATAATTAATATGCTGGTACCGTTGATAAAGACCACAGGAAAATCATGAGAATCTCCTTCAGCCATATAAGCATCATAACCCATAAATTTTAGAAATGATACACTAAATACAGCAATTCCTGTGCAGTCTGCAGTAAATCCATTATTAATTATTTCAGAAATTGTTGGTAAGTGGTCAAATGCAAGTCGAGGTGGATCAAAATCATGAGTGTAGCGTATTAAACTAAAGTATTTTGTATCTAGAGTATATCTTCTCCACCAAGGATTATAAATAAAATTGCTGATATTTTGTAATTTGTTAATTTCATCTTTAACTTCACTGAATTGTATTCCATATGAATCGTTAAACCAGTTATGAAATGTTGTATTTAACCCTAAAAAGAAAGGATGATACCATTCTATAACGGATTGTCGATTAGCTCTTCTATATATTTGATGTCCCCAATCAGTAACGTTAGGAAAGGTAATTAGAAAAATGAGAAATAGAAAAATAGACAGTTTTGTAGCTCTTAAATAAAAGTTTTTTCGTCTTAAAGTTGCTATTGCAACAATTAGAAAAGGTAAAAAATAGAGAGCAGAAGCTATTAAATAAAATTGAGAAATTATGTAGAAATAAAAAATAAAACCTGGAATACCAATAAGAATGAAGAAAAGTTTTTTCTTTCCTAATTTCTTTACAAAATTAATTAAATGACTTTTCAATAATTTACCTCAATTTTACATAATAATGCTTATATTTCACTCAAAATCTGTTTTTAATTAGAAGTTTACTTTAGTTTTATTATCTAACCAATCTACTAAATCTTCCACTTTTATGCGAATTTGCTCCTTTGAATCCCTAAATCTTATTGTGACCGTATCAAATTCTGCATGTTTTTTATCTAAAGTCTCATAATCTACAGTTATGCAATAGGGCACACCAATTTCATCTAGACGTGCATACCTTTTCCCAATTGATCCGATCTCATCATAGAAAGTTCTGTACTTTTTTCGTAAGTCTCTATAAATCTCTTTAGCTTTTTCATCAAGATTATCCTTCCTCTGCAGTGGAAATATGCCTACATGATAAGGAGCCAAATAAGGAGGAATTCTTAGAATATTTCGTCCATCTTCAATGTAAAAATTACAATCTAATAGAGCTAATATGTTTCTATCAACGCCAAAACTAAGTTCCAAAACATTTAATAAGACTTTTCTTCCATCCTCTAGTTTAATACTTAATTTCTTACTCGACCCCTTTTGATGACAGGATAAATCATAATCTCCTCGGTAATGAAGACCTGCTACCTCTTTAAATCCCTTCAATTGTTGAAAATTAACCTCAATATCAAAATGAATCTGATTATAAAATGCTCTTTCTTTTTCTGATTTTTCAAAAAAACGGACTTTTTCTTTGGGTAATTGTAGGATATCAAAATAGAATTGTTGAATTTTAGCCATATGATAGATATAGAATTCGGGTAAATCTGTGTTTTTTAATATTTCTTTACAGCTAAGTATTTTAAAATCCGCTTCTTCCCTATCTTTAATTAAACACACATTAATTTTATAATCTTTTACTAATTCGAAATTAAAAAGTTCGTTAAAATTTTTAGGATCATGAAATATTTGAAGTTCTGCTTGTGTAAATTCACGAACTCGAAAAAATCCTTGACGAGGAGAAATCTCATTTCTGAAAGCTTTGCCAATAATTGCTAATCCCATTGGAATTTTTCTTCTTAAAGCATTAAATTCTCGGTAGAAATTTAAATAGGCTCCTTGAGCAGTTTCTGGACGTAGATAAACCTTATCTTTACCCGTAGATCCTACAATTAATGGAAACATCATGTTAAAATCTGTGGGTTTCCTCAAAGTCCCCCCACATTTGTCACAAACAATTCCTAAGTCTTGAATATGTTTAAAAATCTCATCTAAATCAGTCAATTCTTCTTTTAATTCTGCTTTCTCCTCTATTAGATGATCCCCTCGATAAGTTTCTTTACATTTTGAACATTCTACAAGGACATCGGTAAAGTAATCTACGTGTCCTGAAGCTTTTAATACTGCTTCTGGTAAAATATCGCTCGTTTCGATAAGATAATAATTATCACCAAGATTTAAGAAGTAATCAATCCACATTGTTTCCCAGTTACGTTTGATTAAGGTTCCTAAATGCCCATAATCGTAAAACCCCGCTAAACCACCATATAAATCAGCAGTCTGCCAAAAGAAACCACGTTTTTTAATGAACTCGTTGAAAGCTATATCATAATCACTCAAAGATAACACCTAAAATTAATTCCAGTCTTAATTTTTATCAAACATTAAAATTTAAAATATTATAAATTAGTGTTCTTATCAATCTTAATACAAAATTTATTTTTTTTAGGGTCGGTAAATATTTTTAAAACTATCAATTGAATCAAATCATGAAGTGTTTAAAATGACGGAAAGTGAAGAAACGGAAAGTGAGGAAATTTCAGGTGTTATCAAAGCTATAGATGATCTAAAGAATATAGCAAATTTCTTTGATGAATTTAAAGATGATTATGTAAAGATTTCAAGAGAATTACAAAAAATGTCTAAGGATTTCCAAGGTATGGCAAAAATAAAGGGCGAAAAAATCAAATTGCGCGAAGTATTAGCTCTTTCAATGACTTTATTGACTGAAGTATTTGGTGCACAACCGCATTCAAAAATTTTATTCTTATTACATGGTGTGGAGGAAATGACAAGGGATGCATTAACTAAAGCTTCCGGAATTTCTCCAGCAGCGATAAGGCACGCTTTAGCTGATTTAAATGCTGCTAAGCTTGTAGAATATGATGTTGAAAAGGAAACAGGAAAATTACTTAAACGTATCTATTAATTTCTTTTTTTATTCAATAATAAAGATAAAATATTTGTTGTTCCTAATTAATTAATAAAAATAATTGCAGAAACAACTCCAAAATAAAAGAGGAGGATTAATTAAATATGGTATTATGTTATTTTTGTAACAATAAGGCTGAAAATAATTGTAATGAATGTAATTTACCAGTTTGTAAAATGCATAGTGTGATTATTGAAAAACAATCATCGTCAGGAGAGACTATAGCAGCTCCATATTGTCCAAAGTGTGCAAAATAATGAATTAAGTTATTTTCTCTTACATTTCTTTAAAGTAAAAATAAAACTGAGTCTCACAAAATGGTCAATTCATCAAATGAAAATTCCCTTAATGAAAAAGATAAGAAGAAATTTGTAAATGAGATGATGAAACTAGCAACAAAGGCCAAAAAAAGCTCAAAAGAAGAAATTAGTGCTCAAGTTGATAAAAAAATTCGACGATTTGAAACATTACAGCAATTAATTTATATTATTACTATCATTTTAGCCTTTTTATTGACTTATATAATTTTGATGTCAATCTATTAGTAAGCTTTAATTGATAAGTGTGATAGTGAATGGACGCCCGAGAAAGGATCTTAACCGCTTTGGATAGAGATCAGCCTGATAGAGTTCCGATTTTTGAATTAGGAATCGATAATACACATCAATCCTATAGTTCATTTTATAATATACTACCTAATATTAAAAATATTAAATATTGGTAAATTATTAAAGTTCTTCTTAAATCATTAAAAATAGTCAAATATTTGATTTTCTAATATTCATTATAGGAAAAATAGTGGAGGATTCAAATAATCATGGGTATGTCGTTATTGTATATCTAATTGAGATGCTTTATCTAAAAATATCTGAAATTAATTAATCTTTATGTGAGCAATAGGTTTTAAATTGAGTTTAACATTAATTTTTTTACACCATTCATTTACTGCTTTTGTTAATCCCCATTCTTCAAATGAATTATAATCATGAAATATAATTACACCACATTTTTCCATTCGAAATTGTAAAAAATTCAAACAATATTTAGTACTGCGGTATAAATCACAGTCTACAAAAGCTAAAGAGAATTTTTCATTACCTAATTCTTTTAATAAAGTGTCTTCGAATGATCCCTTTATTAGAATGATTTTATTAATCACATCATATTTTTGAATTTTTTTTTCAATCGAATTTCCAACATTTTTAAAAGATTGTTTGAATTGTTGTGGAGAAAAATCATCTATATACGGAAATCCACTAAAAGTGTCACAAGCATAAATCTGCTTTTTTGAATTTATTGTCTTAAGATAACGTGCCATTATTATTGTTGTTCCACAATTAAAAGATCCAAGTTCAATAATATTTCCTTTTAAATTTTGACTTTTTCTGATAAATTTTAGTAATTCTGATAAGAAAATAGTATTTATTTTTGCATTAAGTTTATGTAAATTCATTAAATAAAATCTAACATGTTCATATATTTTAAGATCCAATTTCTTTTTATTTTTTAAAAGTTGAAAATATCTCCATATAAAAACTATTTTAGTCATAATTAAAGAGCGAAATCTATGTGATAGTAATTTAACGATATTCTTTTTTAATGCATGAAAGAATTTCATATATAGGACCAAAATTAAATTATTACCAATTGTTTTTTATTAATTAAATTTATGTTTTTATGGAAATTATAAAAAATTTTTGTAAAAATTTATTATTTTTTCCTCTTCGTTGATTAATATTTCTTGACTATCATCTTTAAAAATTTATGCGGGCATACTTGTTCTCCTACTGAAGAATTAACCTTGCCTAAAGGAAGGTGTGATAGGGCAATCGTAGACATGGGAGTACTTCTTTATTTCGGTGTATGTTCTCATAATTACGCGCGAAAAGTATTGCACTCAACGCTGGGAGTTGCCCCAAGTCCTAACTTTAATATTTTATAATACACGTATAATTGAGTTTCAGAACATGGACAATTCATCCAATGAAAAGCTTCTTCTTGAGAAAGATAAAAAGAATTTTGTTAAGAAAATGATGAATTTAGCTATAAAGGTTGAAAAAAGCTCAAAATAAGGAATTAGTGTTCAAGTTGATAAAAAAATTAGACGTTTTGAAATAGCATATGTCTTTTTTTATATCATAACTATCATTATAACTCTCTTATTAACTTATTTCATAATAATTTCTTATTTCTAACGAACTTAAGTAATGTTAACGTTAAAAAATATATTTAATTAACTTATTTTAGAGTTTGTCAAAATCATTTTTTAACAAATTATAAGGATTTTTAAGAAATGGATTCACGAGAAAGAGTTTTAACTGCTTTAGACGGTGATCAACCTGATCAGGTCCCGATTTTTGAATTAGGAATCGATAATACGCATCAATCCTATAGTTCATTTTATAATATACTACCAGGATTACAAAGGTATATGCAAAATAGATTTAATAACACGCTACTTCGATTTCTTGCTAAAATGGGTGGAAAATCAGTCCTAAAAAGAGCCATGAGGTGGATCGGAATGACAGTGGGAAAAATAGCAAATATAGAATTGCTAAAAACGGCTCTACATTTTGGAATAGATGGAACTACTCTTATGATTAGTACTTTGTTCGCTACAAATGGAAAGCTATCAAGTAAGTTCGATTACTACGTTGATGAATATGGAAGAATGGGCTCAATATCAAAAAATACCTTTGCTTGGTATAAAGGAGGTATAATGACTCCAGAATTACTAGATGAATGGGGTTTTCCAAATCCTCTTGATCCTACCCGTTTAGCTATTTTCCACCACGCTCAAGAAATAAATAAAGATAATAAAATTTTATTGTCAATTATGCCAGGAGGGTTATTCGAAACGATATATGAATCGGTAGGGCTTGAAAAATTCTTTTATTATATATACGATAATCCTTCTTTTGTTAGAAGATTATTTGATCTGCAAAAAAAATTCATCATAGAACTTGGAAAATACGTTATAGATCATGGAACGGAAGTAATAGTATTAGGGGATGATTCAGCTTATAAGAATGGTCCGATGATGAGCCCAAAATTATTTGAAAAATATCTATTCCCAAGATATAAAGAAATTTGTAATACATTTCATAAGAAAGGTGCAAAAGTTTTATTTCATTCAGATGGAGATACTCATATGCTTGTAGATGGCTGGATCAAATCTGGAGTTGACGCAATTCATCCTTGGGAGCCACCAATGATGAATTTAAAGGAGGCAAAAGAGAAATGGGGAGATAAAGTATGTATTTGTGGAAATGTTGACTGTGGCATTACTTTAATGTATGGTCCAAAACAAAGAATAATTAATGAAGTAAAACAATGCATTAAAGATGCTGCTGAAGGGGGAGGTTATATGTTAAGTAGCTCAAATTCGATTCATTATGGCATTCCAATCAAAAATTTTCAGATTATGCTTGATGCTGGCAGAAAATATGGCGTATATGATTGAATAACCCGAATAATTAATAAAAATCTTATTATTTCAAATACCAAAATTCTGCATGGATGATCGCATATAAATATTTGTTTGAAAAAGTGTTTAATAAGGAATTTTTAATCAGAGGTTAGAATATTATGATTAGTTATGATCCATTTGACGCATTTGATACATTTTTTTTCTTTATGTTATTACAAATGGAACAAATTAATCGTAGAATGCGGTTTATCAGGACCTTGAGTATAGTGATACCACTTATTATCGCTGGAGTTGTTTCTGCAATTATTTTAATAACTTTATATAGAAAAGGTCATATTGGAGGTGCTAAAAAATCTGTGGGAGGATATAGTGGTCTAACATCAATGGATAGAATCGCAAGGAGAGTAGAAAAACCTTTAAGTAAAGAAGAAAGAATGGATGCAGAACTTCAAAAATTAGGATATGAGTGTAAATATTGTAAAGGCCCCTTAAAGAGTGAAACCTGTGGATATTGCGGGCGAACTAATTTTAAATTACGCTAATAGAGTATTTTTTAATTAATTTTAGAATTTATTCTATTCAGATAATTTTGAAATACTATTTTTAATATCTCGAGATGTCTGATAAAATAATTCATCAAAAAAGTCTTTTTCAAACTTACTATGAAGTTTATTCCCGATATTTGCAAGTTCATCTAGGATATCGCTATATTGTTCATATAAAATATTAAAACTATGTGATAGGATTAAACTACCAAAATTTTCTTCTTTCTCTTCTAATTTTATTGATTCAAATAGTATTCCAATAATTTCTGATTTATCTTCACTTTTCAATATGTTTTTTCCAAAGATTTTATCTAATTCGTCTTCTGTTAGATTTTCTATCAATGTAGGACTTAATTTTAATGGAAAGGAATAAATTGGAACACTATCTTGATAATTAATCTTTGAAACCAAGAAGGGCTTTAACGATTCGTCAGTAATTACTTCTAAAATTAGCATTTTTCTCAAAGTATTTAATGATTCGACATTTATCTTAATTTCATCTAATTTTTCATTATAGTTAATTTTCTGATTTTTTACTTTCTGGTCAAGTCCATAGGGAAGTAAATTTCGATCATCAAAAATTAATGTTCTAATGAAAATTTTATTACAAAGAGCAAAATAAGGAATTTCAAATAGCCTTCTATTCTTTTTCAATAATTTATTTTGGGTTTCAGCTATAGTTTTTTCGTCAGGGTATTTTTTAGGGGTATACTTTAAGTATTTTTTTTGTATAACATTATTCAAGTTTTTTTCAAGAGAATCAAATTCTTTATCTGCAATCTTTCTGATATTTTTTTGAACTTTGACATAGTTATTCTTAATTTTTTTAAGATTTATTTCTTTAAAATCACCATTACCTTTCCCTTCAGGAAATGCATAAAGAGCATCAACATTGAAGTTTTTCTCTTTAACCATAGAAACTAATTTAGTATTTAAATTGTGTAATTCATAATATTCAAGAATAATTTCAAGATTTTTAATTGGATTTAACTTAAAATCTTTATTTTTTTTTCTTAATTGATTTGGTATATTTGAGAATGATTCCATAAAAAAAGTTTCACCCTCTCCTATTACTTTAAATGCTTCTCTTTTCATAATTTTAAATATTTCTTCTAATTCTTTTCCTTCAATCAAACAGTCAATACAACTCGAACATTGGAAATTTGGGGGTATGAGTGGAAGAACTTTAGGGAAATTTATAGTCTTAAATTGTGGATTTTCAACTTCTGAAATTAAAGCTTTTAAAACATAGAAGTATTTCAAAATATTAATAAAAAAAATCAATTGATCAAGAAATATTTTAAGCAATTTACTAGATGTAAAGATAAAGTTATTATTTTCTTTTTTAATTGCTCCAAAAATTTCATTATATACATCTAGATATATTTCTAATAGAGAATCCAGAAAATCATCTCTAACATTAGCTAAGCCCTCTGGAGTTGATTTAGGGATTTGTTTAATAGTTTTTTCTGTTAATGCGGATTCAAAAACCTCAATAAAAAAAGATTGATTTCCCTTTGTTAATTCTTTATCACTTATTTCATACTGCTTTAGCTCATTTAAAAATTCATCCTGCAGATTAGCTCTTTTAATTATATCAAAAAATAATTTAATCGCTTGACTGTCAATAGGTTTATTCAAATAATTATTAAGAAACAAAATCGAAAGGTCCAAAAGTTTTCTTTGTTTTTCTTGTGTCTTATCAGTTTGCTCATCTATTTTTTGTATTATATCAGAAAGGATACTAATGGGGCCAATCTCTTTAAAAAATAAGTCTGAAAAATTCTTAAATTCTGCCATTAAGGACTTTTCTATTAAGCCAAAATATTCAGGATTGTTTATAAAAATTTCAATATTCTCATTAAAATCATCAAAAACCAGATTTATAGCATTTTGAATATAATTTGTGTTTAATGATTTAGCAATTTCCTTAATTTTCTCATTTTGGTCAATTATTTCATTATAAGCATCTGGGACCTTTTTCAATTCACCCATTATCTCTCCGAATCTTTTCTCAAAATGTCTTTTTGTCTGGTTTAATATATAGATTTCAGTTAAAGCAGAAATAAGATTATCAATTTCGGTGGCATCTTGATGATTTCTTATAAGTTCCTCTTTTTCCTTTTCCAATTGCGACTTTATTTTCTTCACGTTTAAATCTTCTAGAGAAGTAGATAATTCTATATTATATTTCGATAGAGTTTCTTGATTCAAGCCAGTCGTTCTAAATTGAGGTTGCTTTAGAATACTTAATTCCTCGTCATTTAATTCCTTTATTGCCTCAATCATATCAATTTCTTTCATATCAAATGATCGTTTAGGAACATTTGAAGTACCTAAGAATTCCGCGTTTAAACACCGAATTGTAAATGTCAAATTCTCATGATATTTATCTAGATCAATTTTTAAATTTGGAATTGATTTTACTAATTTGATAAATTTTTTGTTAATGTTTTTATCCTTTTCCTCCCTAATTTTGTTTAACACTTTAGTTTGCCCAATATATAAATCAATATCGTTTTCAATAGATTTAATTATTTGTTTTTGTGCTTTCTGTGCCTTATAACTATTAAAAAAAGTAATTGGTTCAATCTGCTGAAATTTTGTAAAATAAACTCTTTTTATAACTGATGGAATTCTATTTTTCAGTTCTTCTCTAAATTTTATTTTTAATTGTTCTGGAGTAAACCAGCAATTATAACCTTCAGATGACCACCTTTTTATTGAATTTCTAATTACGCTAATAACTGATTCTTGGGATGGAACTCTAGTGGCTGAAAATTCACCGATAATTTTGCGAATTAGAATTGATTCACTTAAGATCTCTCCGAATCGTCTAATTTTTGCTGTATCTTGTTCTTTAATTTCTGGAGGTCCTACGTGAAAAACTGTAATTAATTCTGGAAATTTAGGAAATGGCTTTTCTAAACTCATTTCTTCAAAAATGTTGTTTGCAATGTTGAAACATTCTAATAATTTAGAATTTGAATAAATAACTCTACTCCCATCTTCTAATATATCCCCTCCTTTTAATTTTACTTTAGTTGATAAAGCTTCTTCTGTTGCAGAGATTGAACCACTGGTTAATCCTGAAAAAATCTCTTGATCTGTCCAATTTAGTGATATTAAGTCCATGCCTATATCTTTATCAATTACAGTAAGTTTTGTCATCTATAATCAACGTGCTATAGAGATTTTTCAGATCCTATATTCGTTTTCTCATATTTATTATTTATATATTCCTTAATTTCTAATACAATTTTTAAACAAATTCGCTTTAATACAATTCTAGAGATGTATTTCTACCCTAAATCAATTTTTATATTTCGAATAATTTAAAGTTTTTTAGTTTTCAAATCAACAGTCTTTTTAGATTATTTTTAAACTTATAAATAAATTTTTATTCAAATTCCAATCTTTTTTCAATTAGTAGTCAATGGAGAAAAATTAAGATGAGTGAAAACTATTATCCAATAGAAAATGTATTAGTAACCGAAGATGAAAAGAAATTTAGAAAAGAAGTCCGTGAATGGGTATTAAATGAAGTATTACCAGAGGCAGATCGTATAGAACATGAAAAATTATTCCCCAGACATCTTTTTAAAAAAATGGGTGAACGAGGTTATTTAAAAGTCCTTTTTCCAAAATCAGTTGGAGGAACCGAATTAGGGATCAAATATGGTTTTATATTAGGTGAAGAGATTGGATGGGCATGTAGACCTCTAGTCGCAGCTTTAGATTGCACAATTTTTGGCTCAATTCCAATAATGCGTTTTGGTACACCTGATCAAATTAAAAAATATCTTCCCGGTGCCCTAAATGGTGATGAAATAGGAGCTATTGCTATGACCGAACCCGGTGCTGGGTCTGACGTTTTTTCAATGAAAACTTTTGCAGAAAAAGATTCTAATGGAGATTATATCATTAATGGAGAGAAAAGATTCATTACAAATGGTTCAAAAGCTGATTTCTTAACCCTTTGGTGTATGACTGACTTAAACGTAAGACCCCATCTTGGTATGTCTGCATTTATTATAAACCCCTCATTTGAAGGTTTTGAGATAGTAGGGGATTTTGAATTAATGGGATGTTACGGCTTAAATAATACATACATGCGATTTAATAATATGAAAGTTCCAAAAGAGAATTTAATAGGTCAGAAAGAAGGATTAGGTGCTAAAATTCTACTTGATGAACTTGATAGCGAACGAACTTTAGCTGCTGCGTCTGGTTGCGGAGGAGCCAGAAGGGCTATAGAAATTGCTGCGAAACATGCAAATGAGAGAATGCAATTCGGAAAAGCATTAAAAAGATTTGAGTGGGTGAGCTTTACAATTGCTGATATGGCAATTAAGTTAGAAGCTGCAAGAAATCTGACATATCAGGCAGCATGTGTCATTGATGCTGGAAAAGATGCAAGTAAAATTGCGGCAATAGCAAAAGTTTACGCGACAGACATCGCCTTTGAGTGTGCTAATGTTGCTTTACAAATTTGTGGCGGCTTGGGTTATATGAAAGGAGAATACAATAAAGACGCAGGTTCATATCTCAATCCAAATGGTAGCCC